>JAYVOS010000447.1:0-12459 GCA_043757775.1 Chloracidobacterium sp.
CCTCTTCGCGAATTTCCTGACCAAATTTCAGGTCGGCGAGCTTGCGGATCACTTTGCCACCGAGCAGCATGGAGATCAACAAAGAAGTTACGGCCGCCATCGCCGTGCGAAACGTCACGTATTGGATAACGTTGAATCCCTTAAAAATATAGGACTCGCTATTTTTCCCGTACTGCTGGAAAAGGAATTGATATAAGAAGTAATAAAGCATCTCGTTAATTGCGGAATGCAGATCACGGACCGCGGAATTTTCGCGTCCCAGTGTCTCAATGTCACTGCGTCGCTTTTTCTTCCGCCTCCAGCTTAAATTTACTCAGTAAATGCTCGATAACCTTTTCAGTTCGCACACCACGCGAACCTTTCACTAAGATCACGTCGCCGCTCTTTACGATCTCTGCGAGCAACTTTCCTGCGGCGTCCGAATCTTCTGCAAAATCTGCATCGAGTCCGGCGGCTTTTGCTCCGTCGGTCAGGTCTTTGCCAAACCCGCGAACGCCTAACAGCATATCGACGCCGCAGCGAGCAATCTTTTCACCGGTCTCGCGGTGAATTTCAGCCGCGTCCGGCCCAAGCTCAAGCATTTCACCCGCGACGATGATCTTACGCTGCGTCACACTGCTTCCCTCAACTAATGTCGCAACCATCGCGAGTAGTGCATCGGGATTCGAATTGTACGAATCGTTTATAACGGTGAATCCGTCAACAAAATGAAGTACTTCGCCACGCTGCGGAGGTGGTGCTACGCTTTTCAGGCTGTCGGCAACTTCTTCGACTGTCATTCCAAAACTGCGGCCAACACCGGCAGCAGCCAAAGCATTCAAAATATTATGTTTACCGTTAAGCGGAAACGCGACCTCAGCTTTTTCTTCACCAAAAGCAAGTGTAAATTTTGTTTCGCCAAACCGCTCAAATCTTATCTTTTCCGCCCTAATGTCAGCGTTATTTTCTATTCCGAACGTGATCGTCCGTCCTTTAGACAGAGGCTCCATTGCCGCGACACGTTCGTCGTCGGCATTCAGAACGGCTACGCCGCCTGTTTTCATCCCTTCGACAAGTTCAGCCTTTGCTTTTGCGATATTTTCGATCGAACCAAGGTGTTCGATGTGGACCGGCATAACATTAAGCTCGACAGCAACGTCCGGCGGAGTTATCCGGCACAGGCGGGCTATTTCGTTAAACGGCGTGGACATCCCCATCTCAAGCACCGCAACGTCATAACTTTTGTCCGTCGCTAGATTCATCACCGTCAGCGGAAGCCCGAGGCCATTGTTGTAATTCTTAATATTACGCAAAACCTTACGCCCGCTTGATGCTAAAACGTGCGCGGTCAGCTCTTTGGCAGTAGTTTTACCGGCACTTCCGGTTATAGCGACGACAGGTTTGTTCCATTCAAGATAAACACCGTGGGCCAAAAGCTGAAAAGCCGCGATTGCGTCATCTACAAAGATAAGTCGGTCTCGATACTGTTCGAGAGCGGATTTATGCTCCTCGAATCTGTCCTTACGAACAACACAAGCAGCCGCACCTTTCGCAAACGCCGACGTGACATGGACGGTCGCATCGTCAAAATCGCCGTTAAAACAATTGTCCCGGTATTCGGGCTGAGAGAGTGCGAAAAAGAGGCCGCCTGGCTTGACTTCGCGAGAGTCGATAGCAAAAGAACCCACTTCGCTGGCAAGCAAAGCGGGGTCAAAAGCAGTCGCAGTAGCTTTCATATATTCAATAGCGGTTTCAAGTTTCAATGTTTGCGTTATCCGTTAACTGTAACCGCCGATTCAGAATTGCGGTTATTTTTCCTTTTGCATCTCGTTTTTTATCGTTCGTTTTCTTAATGTCTTTCGGCTTTGTTTTATCGACCGGATCTGCCGTTTTTGTTGTCGTGCCTTTCTCAGGCTTTTCGGTCGTTGGTTTGGACTTTACCATTTCGTTCGGTAGGGCCAGGACATCATTCTTTGCTATCTGCGTTTCCTGCCTGATCGGAGTATCGGTCGGGACCTTCATATCTTCGAGGATAGCCTGTGCTATCTCACGATATATCGGTGCCGAAACCATTCCGCCGTCACGAGCCGCGACCTTTGGCTCGTCAAGCACAACAGTAATTACAACCCTTGGATCGTTAGCAGGGGCCATCCCGATAAATGACGAGACATATTTACTCGAATCGACCGATTTGGACTTTGCATCAACCTTCCAGGCCGTGCCTGTTTTTCCTGCGGTTGAATAACCATTCAGCATCGCACGCTTGCCCGTTCCGTCGAGCACAACTTGTTTCATCATCGTCCTCAGATTTCGCGCTGTTTCAGCGGTAAACACTTGCGTCTGTGCTGGTTGCGTGACAGTTTTCGGCTTGTCATTAGAGCTGCGAATTTCCTTGATAATGTGAGGCTGAACTCTAATTCCATCATTCGCTATCGTCGCAAAAGCAGTATGCATTTGCAACGCCGTCACATTAACTTCGTAGCCTATAGACATCGACGCAAGAGAGTCGCCGTTCCATTTGTCAGGGGCACGGACGATCCCGACGGATTCGGCAGGCAGCTCGATACCTGTCTTGCCGCCAAAACCCATTTTCTGCAACATTGAAAAGAAATCATCTCTGCCGACAATCAGTCCTGTTTTGATCGCACAAATATTGCTTGAGTGAGCAAGTGCCTCACTATAAGTCATGATACCGGTGTGCGGATCTGAAAACTTATGGTCCGCGACAGTGATCGTTCCATTTCCGGCGTTGATCTTATCGTCGGGTGAGAATAGATGCCTCTCAAGTGCCGAGCCGTAGGTTACGATCTTAAAGACCGATCCAGGCGAATACGCCACTTGTATCGCTTTGTTTCCAATATTTTCAGCCATTACAGAGGTAATTGGGACATTAGGATCAAACGAGGGATAGTTTGACATCGCCAGGATCTCGCCGGTTTTTGGGTCTGAAACGATCGCGGTACCAGACTTGGCCTGTGCATTACGCACACCGCGTTCCAGCGCCTGATCAGCCATATACTGATAATTGGCTTTGATAGTCAAAACGATATCGCTCGGTTTTTCGCGTTCCGTCGTCTGCTCTTCGTAAACCCGTCCGAGCCGATCGCGCTCCTGAACTGTGCGGATAACCGCTCCATGTAAAATGTCATCCTGTGACTGCTCTATGCCGGCTCTACCCTCGTCATCGGCGTTACTAAATCCGACAACTTGAGCCGCCATACCATTATATGGATAGCTGCGTTTCTGATCGTCTATCCAGTGTAGCCCCGTAAAATTAGGCAGGTCCGCCTTTTTCAACTCCGGAGTATCGAGAGCTTTGTTATATTTTTGATAAACATCATCCTCGAGCTTTTTAGCAATGACGACGTATTTCTTGTTAGCGTCTTTTCCCTGTCGGATCTGATTTGCGATCACATTGGCGTCGAGCTTTAATGTTTTGCCGAGTACTTTTGCCGTCGCAACAGGATCGTCTATCTCGGATGGGTTAGCGTAGAGAGTCTTTACGGGCAGGCTCATGGCGAGAGGGTGATCGTCGCGATCATAGATCGTGCCGCGAAGCATCCTATCTTTTTTCTCGACCTGACGAATGTCCAAAGCTTTCTCTTTTAGAAAAGCGTGCTGCGTCACCTGAAGATGAAACAACCGTATGCCGATGCCGCCCATCCACAACACAAAAAATGCCACAACTAGCATAAACCGCGTAAACGCGATCTGACGCATGTTTTTCTTACGGGGTTTGGTCGTTCTTTTCATAGCGGGTGCTGTAGATCGTTGTTATTCGGCTGCCATTGTGGTTTTTGTTACTTTCGCGATCTTGTCGTTTTTCTTGAGGCTTGTGACAACAGCCGTCGCGGCGGAAACTGCGGCAGTCCTGACGATCAACGGATTTGCCGGGGCAACGGCGGTGGCCGGGACAGCTTTATCCTTTGTAACGGTTGTAAGTTGAGCAACTGTCTGAATTTCAGAACCGTCGCTAAATCCTACTTTCTTAGCAGCTTTTTTGATCTCTATCGGCGAAAGCGATATCTCGCGTGCCAAGAGTAAGCGGCGTTTTTCGGCTTCGAGGTCATCGATCTGCTTACGCAAACGCGAATTCTTCATTCCGTAGTCCATCGAAGAAAAATGCTGGCGTCCGGCAAGGAATATTCCCGACAGGAGAAGCAGACCGCATACCAATATAAGCGAATATACCCGCCAATTCTTCGATTCCGGTTGCTGGTTTTTGTTGTTTCTCTTGATCATAATCACCCCTCCGAAAAATAATTACTGCTCTAACTTGCGGCACGCTCTCAACTTGGCACTACGGGAGCGTGGATTTTTGTTTATCTCCATGTCATCGGCGACGACGGGCTTTCGCGTCAATATCTCAACTCGTTTTACGGCACCGCAAACACATTGGGGAATCCGCGGTGGGCAAAAACATCTGCCTGAGAGCTTCTGGAACGCTTGCTTGACGATCCTGTCTTCCAACGAGTGAAAGGTGATGATCGCGAGGGTTCCGTTTGTTTTCAATAGATCGACCGAATCGTTTATGAACTGCTCGATAATGCTGAGCTCGTTATTTACTGCAATTCGCAGTGCCTGAAACGTCCGCGTCGCGGGGTGGATTTTGTCGCTTGGCTTTGTCCGGACGGCTCGTCGCACGAGATCCGCAAGCTCAAATGTCGTCTCGATCGGCGTTCCCGCTTCTCTCTTTTCAACTATCCAGCGTGCGATCTTTCGCGAGGCACGCTCTTCGCCGTATTGATAGATAATGTCAGCGATCTCCTTTTCGTCCAGCGTCGCCAGCAATCCCGCCGCTGTCATTTCATCCGAATCTGTGTCCATCCGCATATCGAGCGGAGCGTCGAACCGAAAGCTGAATCCACGCGTCTCGCTGTCTAGCTGGAGCGACGAAACTCCAAGGTCCGCAAGAATTCCCGCCGGCTGTGCATAACCGACAACTTCGCGGATCTCGGAGAAATTCGCGTGAGCGAATGTAACCCGTTTATCAAACTTCGCCAGCCTTGCCCGTGCAAGAGCCATCGCGGCTGTATCCTGATCGATGCCGATCACCATCGTGTTCGGCGAAGCGTCGAGTATTCCCTCACTGTGTCCCCCCAGCCCAAGCGTCGCGTCAACAAAAAGTCCGCCGTTTTGCGGTGCCAGCAAAGCAAGCGTTTCCGCAAGTAAAACGGAGCGGTGAGCGCTTTCTGCTGGTGTCTGCGGCATATTCAAAGATCGTATGAAAACCACCGTCGATGATCAGCAAGCGTTGTAAAATCGTGCACACGCTGCCTACCCGCGCATAGAAATTGCGCTTTAGTTATTAAACACTTGTTTTAGTTTTGTAAGTATTCCCCGAAAGCCATATCAGGGTTTATCTAATGCAAATGAATTCTACGCTCACTATGCGCCGCGTGTCAAGCAATTATTTCATCAAAATCCTTAATCATGCGCTTAATTTTCTAATATCTTATTCAGGGCGCGAAAACACAGGGTTTTTGTGTTTATTCGGGGCGCTGATATACGATAGAACTGCTTGCAGAACTCAATGCCGCCTCTATTTATCCAACTCGTAATATTCGGCCTCCTTGCCGCTCTCGCCAATGTTCTCGGCGGGCTTGTATTGTTTCCATCGCGGCTACATACGCAATATAAGCATTTCATCAAATACCTGCTGGCTCTCGGGGCGGGATTTATGCTGGCGGTGACGCTGTTTGAGATACTGCCCAAATCTATGACGTTGTGGCAACACTCTAACCCGCCAGACAGCGAAGACCTTTACATTCCGATGATATTGCTGCTTGCGGGATATCTGCTGACCCAGTTCGTCGAGCACACGATCGCCCCGCATTTCCACCTTGGCGAAGAGATGCACTGCGAAGACGACGACCATGATCACGAACTCATCTCAACGACATCAGCTTACACAGCGGTCGGCGGCCTGTTGGTCCACACTTTCTTTGACGGAGTGACTATCGCGGCGGCGTCACAATTGGATGTGCGCGTCGGCCTGCTGGTATTCATCGCGATCATCATGCACAAATTTCCCGAAGGCTTTACTATCGGTTCGATGGTCATGGCGGCGGGCAAAGGCCGCAAGCAGGTAATGATCGCGACCACTCTGCTCGGGCTGACGACGTTTCTCGGCGTGCTGGTCTATTACCTTGTCGGGGCAAACCTAGGCATCTCGGTCGCCTACGCACTCCCCTTCGCGGGCGGCGTGACATTATATGTCGCGGCCAGTGACCTCATCCCTGAGGTCAATCACCACGGCGGCAACAGCGTATGGGTCTCGCTCGCAATATTCGCCGGGGTCGCACTGTTTTTCCTAACGCATCTCTTACTTCACACGGTCACCGGACAGTAAATTGATTGAGGCGATAAGATTTTAGCCACGAATGTCACGAATAACACGAATAACACGAATTAAAAGAAATCTGATTCGTGACATTCTTGTAATTCGTGGCAAAAAACCCTCGCTCTTCGCTCCCGGTTCTGACTTTTCTGAAACAAAGACGTAATGCCAGCGTATATTTATGTGGAGGCACTTTTGATAAGCGATGAGGGAACCTTTACTAGCAGGCATACTTAGTTTACTGATACCCGGACTCGGGCAGATTTATAACGGAAAAATTGTCATTGGCATTATTTGGTTAATAGTTACCGGAGCCTCGTGGATAGGTTCGGTCGGCGTGCTGGGGTGGGTCATCCATCTGTTCGCCGCGTGGTGTGCGTATAGCTACGCTAAGGATAATCTCGTTAGGTTATAAAAAAGTTTCTCTAAACACGATCCTCCTCTTTAGCCCGGTGTCGATACGCCGGGCATTTTTATGTCCGGTTGTCAGTGGTCAGTTGTCTGTGGTCAGTGGTAGTATTGGGAATTGTCTTTTTTAGTTTTAGTTGGTTCGGTTCTCAGTGCTTGAAACTGAATACTGACAACTGACTACCGACAACTGACTTTATGGTTCGAGAAGGAATACCTTTTATATTAGTGCCGGTAGTGATAGCGGCGGCGTTTGGCTGGTTTGGACTGTGGCCGATCACGGTCGCGTTTGCGGCGGTTGCATTGTTTATGATGTATTTCTTTCGCGACCCGGCTCGAGTCGTACCGCAGGACGACGGCCTGATCACCGCAGCCGCCGACGGCGTCGTTACACGCATCGACATTACCGAGACCTCAAAACTCGTGAGCGTGTTCCTGTCGCCGCTCGACGTTCACATCAATCGTTCGCCGATCGCGGGCAAGATCTTAAAAATTACATATATAAAAGGGAAGAAACGGCCCGCCACCAGCGACGCGGCGAGCCTGACCAACGAGCGTAACGCTCTGGTCATTGAAGGCGAAGGCATAACGGTGACCTGCACGCAGATCGCAGGAATACTAGCACGGCGGATTGTATGCTGGTCAAAGACAGACGACAATCTCAGTCGCGGAGAAAAATTTGGAATGATCAAGTTCGGTTCGCGAACCGACCTGCTGATGCCCGCATCCGTCGAGCTCGCGGTCAAGATCGGTGATAGAGTCATAGGCGGAGAAACGGTGATAGCTAGACAAGTGAATAGTGAATAGTTAAAAGTGAATAGTGGGACGTAAGTGAACTTTTCACTTTTAGTTTTTAACTTTTCACTGTTATTTATGGCTGACGAGAAAGATACACGACCGCCTCATCGCGGTCTTAAAAAAGGGCTTTACGTAATACCTACGCTTTTCACTGCGGCTAACGTGGCGATGGGCTTTTTGGCGATACTATCGTCGATCAGGGGATTTGCATTAGCGGCTTCGAATCCGGAGCTGGCAGCGACTTACTTTAACAGCGCAGGGCTCGCGATCGGGCTCGCGATATTATTCGATACCGTTGACGGACGCATCGCACGCGCTACTCGAACCGCGACCGAGATCGGCGTGCAGTTTGACTCATTTGCAGACGTACTGACATTTGGCATAGCTCCGGTGGCTTTGATGTACGCCTGGGCGGTCGCTCCGACGTTTACCGAAAACACTCCGGCACACAACGCCGCGGTGTTTATGCTGTTTGCCTTTTTGATGTGCGGGGCGTTTAGGCTCGCGAGATTTAATGTGCAGGCGATGCGGCCGCGTGTGCTGCAAGAGGGCACGCCTAAGATCGATAAGAAAAATTTCGTCGGGCTGCCGATACCGCCGGCCGGCGGACTGCTCGCTGCGATGGTGCATTACGCTCCGGCCCCGCTTGGGTCATACGGCGAAACGACGGGCCGCTATTACGCCTACGCTCTGCTGGCTCTCGTCGGCGTGTTGTCGGTGCTGATGGTCAGTACTATTCGCTATACGAGTATGAAAGCATCAGCGTCGGGACGGCGTGGATTTTATATTGTGTTGGCGATAGCAGCAATGGCGTTTTTCGTCTGGCAATATTCGCAATACGCTCTGCTTGCCATCGCCGGAATATACGTCGCCCACGGCATTATCTGGTGGGTCGGCCGGATTATCTATTCAAAGCTCAAACCAAGTTCGACAGAAGCTCCGCAAACTAATTAAAAAATTCGACAATAGTTTCGACGACGTATTTTTGCTGATCTGCCGTTAATTCAGGGTAGATCGGCAGAGCGAGCGTTTCGAGTGCTGCCTTTTCAGATTCGGGCATGTCGCCCGGTTTGTAGCCGAGATATTCGAAACATTCCTGCAAATGCAGCGGCACGGGATAATAGATGTCGCTGCCAATTCCCTTTTCGGTCAAATACGCTCGCAGCTCGTCACGGCGCCCTGAGACGCGGATGACGTATTGGTTATAGATGTGTTTGGCGTTAGACCGCTCGACCGGCAAGCCTATCTGTTCGGTCAGGCCGAGGTCGGTAAACAATCGGCGATAGTTGTCGGCGTTCGCACGGCGTTTGTCCGTCCAGGAGTCGAGATGCGGCAGTTTGACCCGAAGAACGGCGCCTTGGAACCCATCGAGTCGAGAGTTGAGGCCGACATATTTGTGGTAATACTTTTCTATCGAACCGTGTACGCGAAGAGCGAGCAATTTTGTGGCTAAGGCATCGTCATTAGTCGTGACAAAACCACCGTCCCCCATACCGCCGAGATTTTTCGAAGGATAAAAGCTAAAACATCCGATAGCACCTATAGCACCTGCCTGAACGCCGTCTTCCTCGGCACCGATGGCCTGCGCGGCGTCTTCGACCAGCGGAATGTTGTGCTTTGCCGCAATCTCACGCAAGGCAGCCATGTTTGCACATTGACCATAAAGATGAACAGGCTCGATGGCTTTAGTTTTTGAGGTGATCGCAGCTTCGACTTGAGCGGTATCGAGATTGTAAGTTACAGGATCGATGTCAACAAATACAGGGGCGGCACCGAGGCGCGTGATCGAGCTGACCGTAGCAAAAAAGCTGTAAGGAGTCGTAATGACTTCGTCGCCCGCGCCGACATCTAGAGCCATCAAAGCGAGCAATATCGCATCGCTTCCCGAGGCACAGCCGATAGCGTGTTTGACGCCGCAATACGCCGCCAGCTCTTTTTCAAGCTCAGCAACCTCGCCGCCAAGAATGAAACCATTAGTGTCCAACACCTTGGCAAGAGCGGCTTCGATCTCAGGCCGAAGCGAGTCGTTTTGTTCTTTTAGATCTAGTAATGGAACATTCATAGGATTTTTTTAACGCAAAGACGTCAAGCTGCAAAGAAGAATTAAATCAATTAACATTTTTACAGATCTCTTTGCTTTGCGTCTTTGCAACTTAGCGTCTTTGCGTTAAATTCTTATGGCTTATCATATCTAAACCACTAGCCATTTGCATTTTACGCAGTTTCTTTTTAGCCTCGTCGTAATGATCGCAGATATAAAACTACGAACCGCCGAGATCATAAAGCGGCTGAAAAAGACATATCCTGATGCTCATTGTGCTTTGGTGCATACAAATGCTTTTGAGCTGCTGATCGCGACGATATTGTCGGCTCAATGCACTGATGTGCGTGTAAATATTGTAACGGCAAACCTGTTTCGCAAATATCGCGGGCCGCAGGGTTTTCTCGATGTGCCGCAAACGGAACTTGAAAAGGACATTCATTCGACCGGATTTTTCCGCAACAAAGCCAAGAATACCCAGGCTGCCTGTAAACGTATTATCGAAGAATACAACGGCCAAGTGCCGCAGACGATGGACGAGCTGCTGACGCTTGGCGGTGTCGCCCGCAAGACAGCTAATGTGGTCATGGGCAATGCATTTGGGATCGCGTCGGGTGTGGTGGTCGATACACACGTCTCGCGTCTGTCGCAGCGGCTCGGTCTTACTCACGAAAAAACGCCGGAAAAGATCGAGCGTGATCTTGAAAAATTAGTGCCTAAGAAAAACTGGGTGATGTTTCCGCACTGGATGATATTTCACGGACGTCAGATCTGTGATGCCCGCAAACCAAAATGTGGTGAATGCACGCTCGCCGACATCTGCCCAAAAATCGGAGCCGTCTAATACTCAAGTAAATTAACCGCAGATGACGCGGATAAGACAGATCAAAAAATCGATTTTAATCCGCCTTATCCGTGTCATCTGCGGCTAAAAACCTTTACAACGAAGACTTCGGAGTTGGGGATGCAACCGGTGTAGGCGTCGGTGTCGCCGGAGGTGACGGCATGTCTGCCGGTTTGAATCGCGGCAGCATTTGGTCGCTCATTGCTACGACATACAGAGCAGCGGCGATCGAAACAGCCGAAGACTTTACATCGCTCTCGATAATGCGTTCATAGGTATCGAGATTAGTATGCCAGGTCACATTGAAATACTCGATCGGATCTTGCGAAACACTGATTCCCGGCAAACCGGCCGCGTTAAACGACGTGCTGTCGGTTCCGCCCGGATTACGGCTCTTGCCGCTTAATGCGCCAGCCACACCGAGGTCCACAAATGGAGCGAGGGCGTCCCTGAGAACGGTCGCAGCTTCGGGCGGGCCGAAGATGTTCATTCCGCGAGCCTTGCCTGTGCCGCTGTCGATATTGAAATAGCCGTTGAATTTCGCCCATTCGGGTTTCTGATTTTCGAATGTGCCGAAATGAGCTTCGACATAAGCTTTCGAGCCGAGCAAGCCTTCTTCCTCGCCGCTCCAACACGCAACGCGGATAGTGCGGCGCGGTTTAACGCCGATCGCTTTGAGAATACGTGCAGCCTCCATCATAGTGGCACAGCCTATAGCATTGTCGGTCGCACCTGTCGCGGAGTGCCACGAATCGAGGTGACCGCCAAGCATCACAACCTCGTCTTTTTTGTCAGATCCGGCGATCTCGCCGATCAGGTTATAGCTCGTCACGCCATCAGGCACTATGCGGCTGCGGAGGTCGAATTCGAGTTTGACCGGCGTCTTGTCGGCCATAAGGCGGCAGATCCGGCCGAAATCTTCATTACGCAGGACGACCGTCGGAACGACCTTATTGATATCGAATGTGCGATTGTTAAAGGCTCTCACAGCACCACGATCAAGCTGCGATTCGTTGACCCTGACAAGGACCTTGTTTTCGAGTAGAAAAGCATCGACCTGCTCGCCAACCTGAGCGGCTGTCAATGCTCCGGCTCTCGGAGTCGGTGGTGTTCCGCCGCCGCCTCTGCCAAAACCGCCGGGCGAAGGATTTGCAGGATCGTAACGTTTTTTGTTCTCTTCGTCGTTGAGGTGTTTGGGTGCCGGGTCACGCGACTGGTCAATAAATGTCGGTTTACCGACGAGAACAATTTTGCCCGAGATCTGTGATTTGACGCTGTTTAGATATGTGGTTAGTTCGTCCTGCGTCGGCTGCTGCATGATCGGCGAACCGGCTGCTGCGGGAACCTGCGGGATCACAATATTGACAGCATCAGATGTCACTGGCCCTTTTGTCGATGGTGTCCACGCAAGCACTTCGTATGTCAGAGTGTCCTGCACTGGCGACAACATCAGCCCTGTGTTGCGTTCGTTGACCCAACCCGGATGGCCGAAATTCCAAGGCTCAAGCTCTCCCTTATCAAATCCCCACGAGAGCATCTCACGTGCCGCCCATTTGGCAGCGTTCACATGATTTGGCGAACCTGTCAGACGCGGTCCGTATAGATCGGTCAAGATATGCAGCGTGTGCATTATCTTGGAATTGTCCATTCCCTCTTTGCGAATGACGGCGTTGATATCAGCCGGTTTGGTCTCCTGTGCGAGCAGAGCCGTCGGCAGGGCAAGTGACTGGAGCAGTAGGATCGCGATCGCGAAACGTGCAAATGTTGTCTTTTTCATAAATTAGCAGCTGCAAAATCCGGTTGGTATTTTGTAATTAATTAAATTTGTCTAAACGTATTTCGTCTAGATGGCGAAGTATTTGTTGTCATTATACATCACCCGTGGCGAAAAGGTTTCAGCTCAAACATCCGTACTTGCATCGTCGGGCTCTGACCGCGTATTTATTGGTTTGGCGGGAATAGAAAAAGGCTCCGCTCTGTGCAAAGCCTTCTGGCATCGTCAACTTCCCTTACGAGAATCGCATCTCTAAAGACGGTTTCGGTGTCAAG
>JAYVOS010000448.1:0-3324 GCA_043757775.1 Chloracidobacterium sp.
TGATCGCGATTTTGACAGACTACTTAGCGGAGAGCCGGGGCTGGAATTTAGGCGTAGCCCGCAGCGTGGCGACATCGCATTTGGTTGACAGAGTTGCAAAGGAGCGAGGATTACAGCTCCATGAGACGCCGGTCGGGTTTAAATACATCGGCGAATTGATAAACAAGGACGAGATCATACTCGGCGGCGAAGAATCCGCAGGGCTCTCGATACGGGGTCATTTTCCCGAAAAAGACGGTATTTTAGCCTGTCTTTTAGCCGCAGAGGCGGTCGCCGAGCGGCAGACGAGTTTGACAGAACAGTTAAATGAGCTTTACCGGCGCGTCGGTAAGCTCGAATCGGGCCGGATCGGCGTAAAACTAACGCCTGAGGTCGCGACAAAGTTGAAAGAAAAGCTGGCCCAAGAACCGACGGATCTCGGCGGGCGGCACATTGAAAAGATCAACCGCATGGACGGCGTCAAATTCTTATTTGAAAACAACTCCTGGATGCTAATGAGGCCGTCAGGGACCGAGCCGATGGTGAGAATTTACGCGGAGAGCAAAAGCCCGCAAGACCTGGAGGAAATACTTGAGCAAGGCCGCAAATATCTACTGGGATAACGCAACCACCGCCAATACATCGGCGGGACGGCGAACTATTACCCGACGACGACGCCCTGCGACGGCTGTCGCTGCTGAGCGGCGTGCGGTACCATTTTGGGTGTCGTTTGCTATCGTGGTCTCGATATTTGTGATGCTCGGTGTTTCGATAAATTACAGAGCCTGGACCGAGGTTAAAGAAGAGGCGGTGCAGAACACGCAGCTTGCCTCGCAGATACAAAATCTGATGGACGAAAACCTCGCCCTACAGGAAGAGATACATACGCTCAAGACCGACCCTAACGCGATCCTCCAGCAGGCACGCAAAATCGGGATCGGCCTGAGACAAGAAAAAGTTTCCGTGCCGGCGAATTGATCACGCGGAGATATCCGTTCGCTGACACATTGCCCTACCCATTGACAATCCGCCTTTTGCCTACAGCTCCGCGAGTGCCTACAGCAAACCCTTTCTGATTACCGAGGCCCGTGTTCCCGAACACAGGGCCTCACTTCTTTTTAAATAGTGAAAAGTTAACAGTGAATAGTTAAGAGTCAGGGCAAGAGTTTTTGCCACGAATTACACGAATTGCACGAATATGTACCTGCCCGCTCGCGACCCGCCTGTTCACGTTCACGCGTGAACGCGTGAACACCGTGAACGGTATGAACGCCGTGAACACGCCTGTCGCTACGGCTTTCGGTTTTGACTGGCGAGGTATTTGTTGACGACGCCGAGACTGATGCCGAGGGTGCGGGCGATGGAGCGTTGGGAGTGACCGCTGCGAGAGAGACGGCGGGCTTCGGCGATGAGACGGGAGCGGAGATCGGGGGGCGAGTGATGAGTGATAGGTGATGAGTGATGAGTGGATGAGAGAACCACCCCGTCATCCGAAACGGATGCCACCCCACCTTCGTAAGGAGGGGAGCTTTTGGATCGCGGATCGTCTGAGCCTGAGAATGGATGGGTGTTCTCTGTGGCTGTAGAACTGCCCTTGCTTACGTGCGGGCTGGTCAGGCAAGGGATCTCAATTTCGTAGGGACGCAGTAGGTGCTGGCGTTCGCCGGTGCATTCGAGAAAGGTGAATTTGGGAAAGTTGTGCGGTTTTTCGAGGCGGCACAGGATGACGTTGTCGTCGCCAAAAGTTTCGGGGCGGTTGCGCTGCTTCATTTGTTTTATGTATCGCAGATCGGGTGCGAGGTGGCTACGGCCGATGGCAAAGCTGTTGTCGATGAAATTACTCAGCTCTTTGCGGCCCGCTAAATCATTTATCGACAGGTGTTTGGCGAACGAGCGTTTGGGCGTGTGGGCAAGCACAAGTATCGCGAGGCCGTATTCGTCTTTGAGAGACTTGAGCGATTTCATCAATATGAGAGCCTCTTTGGCACCCTGGCCCGACGTGAGATAAGAAATATTGTCGATTATCAGCAGTCCGACCTTTTTTTTCTTGACCTCTTCCCATACGGAAAAGCCGATGAAATGTGCCAGCGATGTGAAGCCGGTGGGCAACTCGTCGTCCCATTCGAGGCATAGCCGCTCCATATTGCGAAAGCGGTACCGATGAAGATATTTGCCTTTTTTTATGCCGGCAGAGTAACGCTCTGCGACCTGTGATCTGGTCATCTCGAAGTCAATGTAAATAACCGGGCGTGCGGGCGAATCGTTCTTTGGTAATTGAGAATTGAGAGTGGCGAACTGAGAGTTTTCGGACGCAAGAGACCCAGCCGCTATAGTTCCCGGTTCTGACAGGACGGATTTCCCCCGTGCGACTGCGTCGCCGATCTGGACGGCGAGGATACTCTTGCCGACGCCGGTATCGGCAAAGAGAATCGTCAGCTCGCCGGTACGGACGAGGTCGCCAAAGAGCTGCTGTGTCGGCTCGGCGCACGTGTCGGCGGTAAAGACGCTATTGAGGCTCTCGCGGACAAAGATCGACTCGTGAAAATGCTCCAGCGGGTGCTCTTTGCGATATTTATCAAGCAGTTTTTTGTATTTGTTGGGCGGCTCCCAACCGCGTGCCGTGGCATAACGGTCGTCATCGCCATTAGGCGACAGGTCAAATCCGTAACGATCTTTGTCATCATCATCGTCTTCATCATTATCTTCATCAAGATCGTCTTCATCTTCTTCGTCAAGGTCTTCGACTTCGAGTTCGGGGGCTGATGTGTGTTTGGTTTTTTCTTCTGTGTTTTTCATATATCTGACAGCCGCATCTCACACGACCGTGTCAAAAATAGTAATAAAAATTGCACGAATTGTCAAATGTATTATAGATGAAACAGGGTAAGAATTGACTTTGTCGAGCGAAAAAGCAATAATCTGCAACTTGTTCTTTAACATTTGAAGCTTTGAGACAGGGTAAGTGGGTGAAAATCCCGCGCGATCGCGTCACCGTGTATCGAATGCGGATTGTGGAATGAGGATTGCGGATTGAAAAATCCAAGATCTAAATTCCATGATTCTAAGTCGAACAGCCGGGCGGCCTGTCTGGAAAGCTATAGCCATTGGAGATGTTTCGCGTCAAAGCATCACGGGCAAGCATTGTGACATATCAAACACTCTGTTTTCCGGTCGTATTAGACGCGGGGAACAGAGTTTTTTTGTTAAGGATTAGGGAAAAGCGATGAGTGATAAGTTAAGAATTGAGCAGACTTTAACGCTGGCGTTCGCACTAACCCTAGTGTTTGCAGTGTTTACTAGCTGTCGACAAAGTAATGTAGTTAGTGAAAATAACGCGGCAAATAC
>JAYVOS010000449.1:0-3322 GCA_043757775.1 Chloracidobacterium sp.
GATCCTCCCGGTAGGCGTGTTATTTGGAATTGGAGCCGCATTGACCACACCGGACGCGGCAAGAGCGGGCTGGAGTGGATTGAGATAAGTCGTCGGCACGGATGGTATCTCGCCAAGACGTCTTGCGGCCATCAACTCAATATCATAGCCCTCGCTGCGGACGCGTTCATCGACGTAGAGCAGACACAAACCCGCCATCCAGACCGGCGACAACAGGATAAAGCTGATCTGCCATATAATGTTATATGAGATCTCATACCACGCGGGTATAAGGTCCCGGTCAAAGCTCATTAACGGCAAGCCTTTCGCGGATGCATACCAAGCAAGCGGAACGTATAACAAAGCGAGGGCCGAGTATGCCGCGACTGACGTAAATACAAAAAGAGCCGCAAGCCGTTTTACGCTCCGGCCGGCTAAAGATGCGCTTCTTGCTATAGCTGAAAAAACGCCCTGCCCCTCAACAAGCATCACCTGCGGCACATAAGCAAGACGCGACGCAGCCAAAAAAAATAACCAGAGCGTACCGTAAGCTACGGCCGCTCCAACAAAAACCGAAATAATAAATGCCAATGCCGGCACCGAGCTGAATATATATACGACAAGCAATATCGCAAGCACAGCTATCGTTATACCGAAATAAAAAATTGCAAACCCAAGCGCCCCGAGCAGAACCGTTATCAGAGATGACGCGACAACGAGCCCTCCCAGCCGTTTCCATGTGTTGCTGTATGTTTCGCGAAACGTGATCGCCTCGCCAAATAGCAGATGCCGAACAAAATTGCGCGAGGCTCCGCCCATTACGACCAGCGTCGCGATCGTTTCCGAAAGCCATATCACGACGCTGCCAAACCACAAAAAGATCACATAAAATGAGTTTTCGACCGAATATTTATCGACACCCACCGAGAACAATTGTCTGCCTGTGATCGTCCAAACTACGGAGATCAGGGTCCCGACTATTACCGGCGGAGCAGCGATCAAAACAAACGTCCAAAAGAATTTACGATAAAACCTGACAGCGCGGTCGATCAGATCGCCCGCGCCGAGCGGCTTGACCATATCAGTAGAAATAGTGGAGACAGCTTGGTTCACTCACGAGAGTCTAACAAATTTAGGCCAATATTCTTAGGCAAAAAAAAGGCACCGTCCAAAGACGGTGCCTGCAAATAATCCAATTTGAAATCAAATTAGAAGTTAAGACGACCAGCGAACTGGACAACCCTCTGACCCACAGCAACACCCGTGATACGTCCGAACGACGTACTGTTGATATCGATGAACTGTCCGGGTGCAAAATAAGGTGTATTCGTGAAGTTGTAAGCCTCTCCACGAAGTTGGAACCCTATACGCTCGGTAATTTTGAAGTTCTTAATCAACGACAGATCAATGCTCGCAAGCGATGGGCCATTGACGATAGCACGACGCAGACCGCTGGTCGAGTTAGGTCCGTTGTTGAAAAATACCTGACCTGCGAACGTCGGGAATCCGAAGCCGCTCGCCCCTGCACCGCCCAGTGTAGGCTGTGTGAAGAGCGATCCGGTAACGGTTCCCGATGTAAGACCAGAGGTCAGAGCAGCCGTAGAGCAATTTCCTGCAGCCAGATTAGTCTGATTTAGGTTGATCGCTGAAGGATTGACAAAGAATACACCGCAAGGTGTGACAAAATGTCCAACCAATTTGTGTAGATCTTTATCGCTCAGACTGGTCAGAGCCGTTTGACGTCCGGAACGACCCGATCTGTTCAGAGTTCCTCTTCCATCAGTAAACGTTATTGGTGAGCCCGACGCAACACGCATAACGACGCCGAGCTGCCAACCGCCAACAATTCGGTCAAGCCATCCGCTCGAATTTAACAAGCGTTTGTTTTTGCCAAACGGAAGTTCGTACAGTGCGTTTACGTTGAATACGTGTGATTGATCGTAATCAGCACGAGCGCGGTCCAACGAAGGGTTATTGTTGTCCAGGAACGGCTCCACGCGGGTTTGGCCGGTACCGATAGCATCGGTGAGTTCTTTGGCCCAGGTGTAGTTTGCCTGAAGGTAAAGCCCTTGGCTAAATCTGCGACGCAGTTCGAACTGACCTGAATTGTAGCTGTAATTGCCACCGTTTTCCAATAGGTTAGCAACGCCGGTATTAGGGTTCTTTAGGAACTGAGCCCTAAGTGTGCCCGCAGGATACGGAGATACGTTCGGGTTAGGAAAACCGCCGTTCGTCGGGTTTATCACCTGTTGCCATGCAAGTTCAGCGATCTGTCCGGTCAGGACCAGATTTCCATTTGTGTTCAAAGCACCGAAACTTGCTCCGGAAAGTATATTGCCGAAGTTTTGCCCTTGACCGATGATCGTTGTACCGAGAGCACAGGCCGCCGTAGTTGCACAACCAGCAAGGACATTGTTCCTCACGATCGCAAAATCGGCCTTGTAAGCATCCGAAATGACGATCTGGTTATAATCTTTGGTTCTCAGCATATTATGGCTGAATCCACCGACATAACGAGCCTCAACCACCCATTGACCAATTTGACGCTGGATGCCAACGCTGTAATCGTTTTGTTCGGGTGTCTTAAGGTTAGGATCTACACCAAAAACTGTTCCGGCATTGCCGAAGGCTGCGGTGTTATTAGTCGTATAAGCACGCGTGCTTATAAAAGTCGGGGTCGTAATAGCCGACGTGTGTGCGGCTCCGACACGGTCATCAAGTCCGGTTCCACCGGCAAACAGGGCAGAAACGCCCGACGAAAAGCCCGGATGGTTTGCAAGTGCATTATTCGGAGCAGTAACAAGCTCGTCATTAACAAAGCTCTTTCTGTAACCGCCACGGACAACAAAGTTTTCACCTGTTACAGCTTTCAAGAATTTGTTCGTGAAGCCTTTGGGTGCCCAAGCGACGCCAAATGACGGTGCCCAGTTATTTTTGTCCGCTTTGTAGAAAGTGTTTGCTTTTCCGGCGTTACCACCTATGAACTGGTAGGTCCCGTTAGGATCTAGGATGGCCTGTCTAGGATCGACACCATTCGCAATCGTAGCTTCCCACAATAGTCCGTTTTCCAATTTGAGAGGCTGTTGATAATCGTAACGAATACCTGCGCTGATGGTCAGTGTAGGCGTTACCTTCCACTGATCAAGGGCGTAAGGAGCAAGCATGCTATATCTGAACGGCCTGAAATTGGTGTAGTTGTTAACGAAGCCCGACGTTTGCGAAGAAACATTAAATGTCTGAGCTCCAGAGTTGATGACACCGCCAAGCAGAGCAAAGAGGTTTCTTGCCGCTGTCTGCTGAGTCGCAGATAATCCAGCAACAGGACCAGCAGCGGCAGTGTTCA
>JAYVOS010000450.1:0-12396 GCA_043757775.1 Chloracidobacterium sp.
CCCCGTAGGCCGAAACAAATTATGAGGTTATCACTTTTGATCTCATCTGTCCACCCCGCGGAAAACCGCAAGCCCTTATGATATATGCAATTGCTGTATTTTCAGATACTTAGGCGTGTCATTTTTTTTTGATTTTGATAGACTTCTGGTGTAGAAATCGCTTATATTGAGACGCAATTTAGGCGAAACAAGCGTCGATTTTTAAGAGGTAATTTTATGCACGAAAGACGAGGAGCCGGACGGCATGTGATCTCATTTCCGATACGTGTTCGTTGGAAAGACGAGACCGGCAAAGAAGTGATCCAAGAGGGCCTGACCGAAAACGTCGGGCAGCACGGCACGCTGATCTATCTGCCAAGATACTTGCCGCTGGTCGGCGGCAAGGTTCAACTCACCGTAACTGAAAAACCTGATGACGAAGTGACTGTCACCGCCGAGGTCATTCGGCTCGAACGCAACGCCTCGCATCCGCAGGCCGCTCTGATGCTGACCGAAAATCTGCGTGAGTGGAAAAAGAAAGTCTGGGAATACGCCGGCGCGACCATTGCCGCGATGGAACCCGAACCTTTAGATGATTGGTAGATTTCAGCGGCAGTAGGCAGCCGTTCGCCGAGAAGTCGCAATTTTATTAATGCCAACTACTACTGCCATCTGCCAACAATAATTTAAGCAATGAAAATCTTGGTATTAGGCTCCGGACGTATGGGACACGGCGCCGTTTTTGATCTGATCCATAATTCGTCCGGTGTCGAGCGTGTCACGGTAGCCGATTTTGACCTGACAAAGGCAGAGGCCGTCGTGGCAGCGGTGGATGCCGGGCGTGTCGATGCACGCCAGATCAACGCGTCGAATTACGCAGACATTGTCGAGTTGATGCGTGGTCACGACTCGGTCATCTCGTGCGTTAACTATTGGTATAACGTCTCGCTTTCAAAAGCTGCGATCGAGGTTGGGGCAAACTTTTGCGACCTCGGCGGCAATAATTATATCGTCGATGAGCAGCTCGCTCTCGACCCGCAAGCTAAAGCAGCGGGTGTGAGCATCATCCCTGACTGCGGCCTCGCTCCGGGCATGGTGTCCGTACTGGCGATGCACGGAGCCGCAAAATTTGACGAGATCGAGGAGATACATATTCGAGTCGGTGGTCTGCCGCAAGATCCTCAGCCGCCGCTGAACTACCAACTCGTCTTTTCGGTCGAAGGCCTTATTAACGAATACATCGAGACCGCCCGCGTCATTCGCGACGGTGAGTTACAGACGGTCGAATCAATGACCGAGATCGAGAGCCTGTCATTTGACGGCTTTCCGCCGCTTGAGGCGTTTCAAACATCAGGCGGAACATCGACACTGCCGGACAGCTTTCTCGGCAAGATAAAAGAGCTTGATTACAAGACCATCCGCTACGCAGGGCATTGCGACATGTTTAAAACGATGATCGATCTCGGGCTGTGTTCGAGCGAAGAGATCGTCTTGTCAGAACCGGGAGCGATAGCGACTGGGTGTACGCGAATAGCACCAAGAAAAGTGTTTGGTGAGCTGCTCCAGCAGCATCTGCCTTCCGACGAGCCTGACTATGTTCTTGTGCGGCTCGATTTTGTCGGTAAAGGACTTAAGGCAGAAACACGACCGGTAGGGAGTGTGCCCTCAGATCCGGGAACAAAACAGCGATTACGCTACGACATCGTCGATAAATTCGACCCAGCAACCGGTATGAGCGCAATGATGCGAACGACCGCTTTCCCCGCCTCGATCATCGCCCAGATGATGGCGAGCGGGGATGTTCGAATGCGCGGGGCGACACCGCAGGAAAAGGCGATCGACTCTGAGAAGTTTGTAGCTGAACTCGAGCGTCGAAACATTATTATTAATATCTCGAAAGAGAATATCGGATAGGGTTAGTTTAAAGGCTATCCGATACTTTTTACGATTTTCTTTGAAAGCCTGTGCAATGTTCAAGTTGTTCATCCGTTCAAGCTTGAACGTAAACAAAAGGGCTGTCTGAGTTATCAGACAGCCCTTAATTTAGGATGATTACGAATGTATATTAAGCGTTGAGTCCCGCGAGCCTCGGGTTTGCTTTCTTTTTCAAAAGCTTTTGCAGTTTGAGGCGTGCTTTGTGCAGCTGCGATTTTGATGTACCGACCGAGCATCCGAGGATGCGGGCGACCTCTTCGTGTTCGAAACCTTCGACGTCGTGTAGGACGAAAACATTCTTATATCCATCCGGCAGTTGCGTGATCGCATTTTCGAGAGCGATCTTATCGACGATCTGCATCTTGAGCGGGTTGTTTGTGCCCGACACGATCTGATCCGGCGTTTCGCCTTCTTCGGTCGTCTTTTCAAACTTCACCGTCCGCTTGCGAAAATGCATCAGAACCTGGTTTACCGTCATACGGTGCAGCCATGTCGTAAAAGCCGAATCGCCGCGAAAGCTGCCGATCTTGCGATAGAGCTGGATGAATACATCCTGCGTCAGATCTTCGGCTTCGGATGTATTTTGCAGCATCCTCAGGCAGACACTATACACACGGCGGTGGTGGCGTTTGTAAAGCTCCTCAAAAGCTCCCATGTCGTTGTGTGCCGCCGACTTTGCTAATTGATGGTCAGTCGCTTTATCAAGATCTTTGATCGTCCCATCAAGGAAAAAGTGAACTTCGTCAGTTTGAATACCCTGCTCGCTATGAAAAACCGGAAAATTTAATGTTTCAGTAGTCATTGTATTTTCCCTCCCGGAGATATGTATCTCAATTGCCGTGCCAAACTTATAAATGTGCCGCTGTATCTTGTCCATACACGGTTAGAACGCAGATTTGCTCGATTATTGCGGACATACATTTCAATTCGAGTATCATCCAAAAATAGATTCGCGACCGTAATAGTGCATACAGTACGCAAAGGGTATACGTTTTGGTGTAGTCAATTTGTGCGTGGCTACGCAGACGAAAAATGCTAGAATTTACAATCCGTCTGGCACCGGTTGGGGAAGTTCTATTCGATGTTAAGAATTGCAGTAAAAGTTTTGGTTTGTGTCATTTTTGTGGTTTCGGGCGTCTTTGCTCAAGATCCCGCAGCACAGAAGTATAAGACTCAGGAGTTTTCTGAAAAGGATGGCGTTCCGGTTTTGATGACACACTTGCCTGATTGGGAAAGCCGACGCGATAAAACCGTTTTCGCAACGAATACCGCTGATATAAAGGCTGCTCTTGGCGAACGCCCGATACTCTATCTGATCGATTTTACCGCCGGGACAGAAACGGTCACCGCTCCTTATGATGCCGGAAAGCTGCTCATTATCGAATACACTTCACCTCAGGCTTCGGTCGATGCCGATAATAAATTTACCGAGGCTATAGCGTCAAACCCTGATTTAACTGCCTATCGACGTATCGGCAACTACAACGTCTTAGTTTTCGATGTGACCGATCCTGTTGCGGCAAGTGCCCTGATCGATCAGGTCAAATACGAAAAAGACGTCCAATGGCTCGGCAAAAATCCTTTTCGTATAAGCACCGAGCGAAGAGAGGTCATGACTGCGGCGAATATGTTCGTCTCGACGTTTTTGATCGTCGTATTCGGCATAAGCCTCGCGGTCGGCGGCGGCATCATATTCGGATATATCTTCTTTTTTATTAGAGAACGCAAACGTGCCGGAATGCCCACATTCTCCGACGCAGGCGGCATGACGCGTCTCAACCTCGACGGATTCACGCCTGACATATCCTCGGATCATCTGTTAAAAGATTAATCGCTAACTTTAGGGCAATGCCGCAAGCAATCTCTCAATATCTTCTAAATTATTATAAAAATGTGGTGCGATGCGCAGGCGGTCGCCGCGTGGCGAGACGATGATCTGGTTGTTTTCGAGTTGTGAGGCGAGTTGATGCGGATGAACACCATCGCGATGCTTGATGCAGACGATAGCTGATTTTTCACCCTGAGCACGCGAACTAACGATCTCGTAATTCTTACCCGCTAGGCTGTCGCAGAGATGGTCTGACAAGGTTGCGAGATGACGTTCGATATTTTCGGCACCGGCTTCGATGAGTAGTTTCAGGCTTTGTTCGAGGCCGTAAAAGAGAGCAGCACTGCCCGTTCCTGATTCCCACGCGAGAGCGGTCGGTTTGAACTGTTGTTCGCGGTTAGCAAAATTCCAAGGGTCATCGACGCTTATCCAGCCGACTAGCGTCGGCGTTACGCGTTCTCTTGCACGATCAGACAAGTAAAGAATGCCGCAGCCTTCAGGAGCACAAAGCCATTTGTGGCTAGCACCGCAGGCGGTATCGACGTATTGAGCGGGCAGGTCATACGGCAAAGCACCGAGGCCCTGAATAATATCGACGCAAAACAGTGCATCGGCATTACGAGCGGCTTTTCCGATACGTTCGAGATCTGCACGAAAGCCCGATGCATATTGAACGGCGCTGAGAGCGACGATCTTTGTATTAGAGTCGATCAAACCGACAAGCTCATCTGTATCAACGCGGCCATTCTGCTCAGCCGCAAGGCGAAGCTCGACTCCAAATTCGTCGCGAATACGACGCCAAGGATAGAAATTAGACGGGAATTCGTTGGCAAAACTTACGATATTATCGTCCTTTTGCCAATTGATACCGCTCGCAATGGACGCAAATCCGTCAGACGTATTTCGCAAAAAAGCCACTTGATCAGAACGCACTTTTAACATCTGAGCGACCAGATCGCGTGAACGGTTTTTTGTATCGACCCAATCGTTAAAATGCAGCGAGCCGTGCATAGCAACATCGGCTAATTGACGGCCGACGGCTTCGCCCGCCGCAACAGGTATCGGCGAAACGGCGGCACTATTTAGATACGTGTAATTTTGGGTCGCAGGGAACTGCGCTCGAATTGCGTCATTCATATTTCTTTTGACAAAGACCGCTGTCAAAGCGGATTATTAATTTGATTATGTTCGATAAGGCCAAGAAAAACCAATCTGAATTCGGCTTCGTTTCCGTCGCGGATGACAGCGATATTGAGGTCACACATGTCCGCCGCGAGTCGCGTCACGGATTGTTGACCGAGGGGCTAAAACTCTTTCGCGATATCTTTTTGATCATCGTTGTTTTTATTCTATTCGGCGTATTTTTTGTCCAGCCCGTCGTTGTCGAGGGCACGTCCATGCTGCCGCAACTCCACGACGGTGAGCGTTTGCTGGTAAATAAACTCATTTATTACAAGTTCCAGAGCATCAGTTGGGGACATATCGAACGCGGCGACATCGTCGTTTTTTGGTTTCCAAATGACCCCGATAAATCCTATGTCAAACGTGTGATCGGTCTGCCGGGCGAAACGGTCGAACTGCGAAACGGTAAAGTTTTTATCAATAACATCGAACTTAACGAGGATTATCTCGATTTTGAACACAACCAGACGCTGCCGACGTGGGCCCCAAAAAGGGTAGAGGATCATCATTATTTTGTGATGGGCGATAACCGCGATAACTCGTCAGATTCGCGATATTGGGGACTCGTGCCGGAAAAATACATCTATGGCAAGGCTTTTTTTCGATATTGGAAGCCGCGAGATGTGGGATTTCTCGAACACGGTGCGTATAACGGAAATGTCCCCGAGCCTCAGCCTACGACTGTGCCGGCGAAAAGCGATGATATCGATTCGGATGAAAGATAAGAAATTTAACGCAAAGTCGCTAAAACGCTAAGCCGCAAAGGAAAACAAAAATTAACTCCAGATCAACAACTTGCTGAGACAGGTAGAGGCAAACAAGAGCCTAATCATAGTAAATTTTTGCGTCTTTGCTCCTGGGCGTCTTTGCGTTAAAATTTCATTAGAATGAATCCTTCAAACAAAGCGATCTTAGTTCTCGAAGACGGACGCACTTTTCACGGTGCGTCTTTTGGCGCGGACGGCGAGACGTTTGGCGAGATGGTCTTTAATACGTCGATGTCCGGCTATCAGGAGATACTGACAGACCCGAGCTACGCTGGACAACTCGTCTGCATGACCTATCCGCTGATCGGCAACTACGGCGTCAATCTTGATGACGTGGAATCGCGACGCCCGTGGGTCGAAGGGTTTGTCGTTAGGGAAGTGAGTCGAATTGCATCAAATTTTCGCTCGACCGGATTGCTTGACGATTATCTGAAAGCAAATAACATCGTCGGCATCGAGCATATCGATACGCGGGCTCTCGTTAGGCATATTCGTGATAAAGGTGCGATGCGTGTGGGCATCTCTACCGTCGAACTCGATCCGAAAGTATTGTTAGAAAAGATTTTAGCATCACCAGAGATGCAAAACCGCGAACTCGCAAGTGCAGTTACCGCTGAGAAAGCTTACGAATATCCGGCAGTAGGAGAAGAGAAATTTCACATCGTCGCGTACGATTTCGGCGTTAAGACGAACAGCTTGCGAGAGTTTGCCAAATACGGCTGCCGCGTGACGGTCGTTCCTGCCGACACGACTGCGGATGAAACATTGGCTCTGAAACCCGACGGTATATTTCTGTCAAACGGCCCCGGAGATCCAGCGTCAATGCAGAGTGTGGTTGACGAGATCAAAAAGCTGACAGCATCGCAGACGCCGATATTCGGCATTTGTCTGGGGCATCAGCTGCTGGGTGAAGCTTTCGGCGGATCGACGTACAAACTCAAATTTGGCCATCGCGGCGGCAATCAGCCTGTTAAAGATCTAACGACCGGAAAGATCGAGATCACGGCGCACAATCACGGCTTCGCGGTCGATGCCAACACGCTGCCCACGGATGTTGAGGTCACGCACATTAACCTCAACGATAAGACCGTCGCAGGCCTGCGTCATAAAACACTGCCTGTTTTCTCCGTCCAATATCATCCTGAATCAGCTCCCGGCCCGCATGATTCGGAGTATCTATTTGAACGGTTTATCGACCTAATGAAGAATTAGTTTACCATTTCGGATGAGGTGGTCACGGTGTTCACGCGTTCAGACGTGAACATGAACAAAAAAACTGTCTGACAACTTAGTTATCAGACAGCTTCATCAACATAGATCCGCGAAAAAGTTTTACGTGCCTGCCAAAATAATCTTTAGGAACATATCATCTTCGCCCTCGACTGCGTAGCGGATGTCGTAGATCTTCCACTGTTTGTTTTTTTGCTGATGGAAACGAAACGAGACCATAAACTCTTTGTCGTATTGTTTGAACGTCACCTGAACAACTGCTTCGTCCGCTGGGCCGAATTTGGCATCACCGCCCCAACCCGTGTCCATTATTACAAAATTTTTTGGTTGCGGATCTTGTGAATTGTAGAGCGGGTCAAAATCCAATGCGCCGACTTCGCCTTTCGAATTGACCGCATCTTTCCATATCAGATCAGCGAGATCCTTGGTGAAATATTTGTCCACGAGGGCACGGCTTTTGGTTTGAAAGAAAGGACTCTTACCGGCTTTTTCGGCTTTGTAGAGGTTTTTAACAATCACGTTTGGCTCGAGCGGTTTTGCTTTGGCTTGGCCAAACCCGACGCAAGTAGCAGCCAGAATAAACGCTAGCGAAAGAACATATGTGACCTTTGAATTTTTCAACATTACTATCTCCTAAAACTACTATTGACCGATACCAAAAATGTACGGGGCGATGACCAGCGAAACGATGGACATCAATTTGATAAGGATGTTCATCGACGGTCCTGATGTGTCTTTGAACGGGTCGCCCACGGTGTCGCCTGTGACAGACGCCTTGTGCGGCTCGGAGCCCTTATAGACCATCTCGCCGTTGATCTCGACGCCTTTTTCAAATGACTTTTTGGCATTGTCCCAAGCACCGCCGGCGTTTGACTGGAAAATTCCCATAAGCACACCGCTTACCGTAACGCCCGCAAGCAACCCGCCTAAAACTTCGGGGCCGAATGTGAAGCCGACGACCACCGGAGTGATCAGAGCGATGGCTCCCGGCATCATCATTTCGCGAAGCGACGCTTTGGTCGAAATAGCGACGCATTTGTCGTATTCCGGTTTTGCTTTGTATTCCATGATGCCCGGAATATCGCGGAACTGCCGGCGAACTTCCTCAACCATATCCATCGCGGCTTTGCCGACGGCCTGGATGCATAGTGCCGAAAAGATGAACGGGATCATGCCGCCAACAAATAGACCTGCAAGGACGTTAGCTTTGTAAATGTCGATCTTATCGATGCCCGCAATTCCGACGAAAGCAGCGAACAACGCAAGCGAAGTAAGTGCCGCCGAAGCGATAGCAAAACCCTTTCCGGTTGCGGCAGTTGTGTTGCCGACCGCATCGAGATTGTCTGTGCGTTCGCGAACCTCGGGGGGCAGCTGACTCATTTCAGCGATGCCGCCTGCGTTATCAGCAATTGGGCCGAAAGCATCGATCGCGAGCTGCATAGCGGTCGTTGCCATCATGCCTGCGGCAGCGATAGCGACGCCGTACAGTCCCGCAAAATAATACGAAGCCATGATCCCGCCTGCGAGTGTCAGGATCGGTATAACTGTCGATTTCATCCCGACGGAAAGTCCAGCGATGATGTTGGTAGCGTGTCCGGTCGATGATTGGCGAATGATAGACAGCACAGGTTTTTTGCCCATCGCGGTGTAATATTCGGTAACGATACTCATGATCGCCCCGACTACTGTTCCGACAACGATCGCCGCAAACACACCCATTTTATTAAACGAGGTATTTCGTAAAGTTATCTGGCCCGCAGGCAACAGCCACATTACGACAAAGTAAGAGGCGACTAAGGTCATTAACATTGACGACCAGTTACCGATATTCAAAGCATTTTGGACGCTCGATTTCTCGTCTTTGATCTTAACGAAAAAGAATCCAATGATTGAGAAAACAATACCTAAACCGCAGATAACCATCGGCAACAGGATTGGCGACATTCCTTTAAAAGCATCTCGGTTGACCAGTTGTTCGACCATTTCCTGTCCGAGAACCATCGTCGCGAGGATCGTCGCCACATAAGAACCGAAAAGATCGGCTCCCATGCCGGCAACGTCACCGACATTATCGCCGACGTTATCAGCAATGGTTGCAGGGTTGCGAACATCGTCTTCGGGAATTCCGGCTTCGACCTTGCCGACCAGATCGGCACCAACATCAGCCGCTTTGGTATAGATGCCGCCGCCGACACGCGAGAACAACGCGATCGACTCAGCTCCCAAAGAGAAACCTGTCAAGACCTCGATCGAAGTTTTTATCTGATCCGCAGTCGCCTTGCCAAAGATTGCAAGAAAGATTATGAACAAGCCTCCTAGCCCCAATACCGCCAAGCCGGCAACGCCAAGTCCCATCACCGTTCCGCCGGTAAAAGATACCTTAAGTGCCTGTTTCAAGCTCGTGCGGGCCGCTTGAGTGGTGCGGACATTAGCCTTGGTCGCTACTTTCATGCCGATAAAACCGGCCGTTGCGGAGAAAACTGCTCCGACGATAAACGCGACAGCGATCACCCAACTCGAATGGATCTCGCGGCCATTGATCGAGTGGACGGTTCCCGAATAAGCCAACAACGCGGCTGTTATTACAGCGAAGATGCTGAGAACACGCCACTCGGCTTTCAAAAATGCCATCGCTCCGTCGGCAATATAGCCGGCAAGTTCCTGCATGTTTTCGTCTCCGGCATCCTGCTTAGTGACCCAAGCCGATTTGATCGCCATCACGAGCAATCCGACGATGCCCAGAGCGGGTGCTAAATAAATTACGTATTCGTTCATATTGGTTTTAGTTTCCGCCAAATATCCGTCAATGGATAATAGTCAAATCAATTGCGTGGCGGGCTTAAGAAATTTCAAGTAAACATCAAAACTAATGATTATCAAATAATTGCTCTATTTAATCAATCTCGCAGGGCGAAATGTCGCTCCAAACAGTTTGAAGATTCACCACAGAGACACAGAGAACACGGAGATGTTAGATCAGTTTTCTTTATCTTTCTCTGTGAACTCTATGCCTCTGTGGTAAATTTCCTTTATGACCGTAGGCTATTCAGGGACGCCGCTGGCAAAAAAACTTGGTATCAAAGAGGGCTTTAGCGTGTTTGCCATTAATGCTCCCGACGATCTCGAAGAGCTTTTAGCTCCTCTGCCGACGAATGTGACCTTGCTCACGAAGCCGCAATCGTCCATCGATCTCATTTATCTGTTCACTAACAGCCGCGATGAGCTTTTCGCGAAATTGGCCGAATGCGTCCGGCTAATTAAACAAAATGGCTCGATCTGGGTTTCGTGGTATAAAAAGGCCGCGGGGCTTTCGACAGAGATCACCGAAGACACGATCCGCCAGGCTGCATTTCCACTCGGGCTGGTCGATGTCAAGGTATGTGCTGTTGACGAAAAATGGTCGGGATTAAAGTTGGTTATTCGCAAGGAAAATCGTATATAATACCGTTCACATTTGAATTTAGAGGTGTTTCTATGGCGACAACCGATCCGTTCGTTGATGAATATATCGATAAGGCTCAGGATTTTGCAAAACCTATCCTTAGACACATCCGTGCGCTCGTGCACGAAGCGTGTCCCGATGTCGTAGAAAAGAAGAAATGGAGTTTTCCGCATTACGATTACAAAGGGATGCTGTGCTCGTCTGCCGCGTTCAAGGAGCATTGTGCTTTCGGCTTTTGGAAACAGTCTTTGCTCGAAGGCTCGGCTTTTCCGGCGGAAAAAACCGCCATGGGCAGCTTTGGCCGCATAAAATCGCTTGCCGATCTGCCTGACGACGAGACAATGAAAAAACTGATCGTCGAGGCGATGCGGCTAAACGACGACGGCATTAAAGTCGCAAAGCCTAAAGCGTCAGGCGAAAAGAAAGAGTTGGTGGTGCCGGAGATACTTGTCGCGGCACTCGAAACTAACGCCATTGCATCCGAGACATTCAACGCGTTTCCGTATAGCTGCAAGAAAGAATATATCCAGTGGATATCCGAGGCTAAGACCGATGCTACGCGAGACAATAGACTTGCGGCTGCACTTGAATGGATGTCCGAGGGAAAACGCCGGAATTGGAAATATGAGAAATGCTAGTAATTAACCCTTGTTGCACAGATAAAATGATTGACTATCCACAAAACAGATGATATTGTGGTATCGGCAGATTTGAACATTGAATTTGCGGCTCAAGGCAAAAGGCCAAACGAAAAAATGTGAAAAAATGTTGGGACACTTGGGACAGTGGGACAGTAAGCTAAGTCATTTATTTGAAATAGATTAACCTGCCCCAAACGTTTGGGACAGAATGACAAAGTATGGCAAGTGATTCATTTTGTCTTACAAATTAATACAGAATGCCTCGATTTCAGAAATAACAACCTATATGACAGAACCAATTCTCGTTGCGAAAAATACCGCCAGCGAATTCTTTTTATTGCCGCAGATGTCTAATCGTCACGGCGTTATCACAGGTGCGACCGGCACGGGTAAGACCGTGACGCTGCAGCGTATGGCTGAGGGATTCAGCAGTCGCGGTGTGCCCGTTTTTATGGCGGATATCAAAGGCGACCTTACCGGCGTGACGCAGATAGGCGGCGGCAACCCTAAGATCGACGCACGCAATGAATTGCTCGGAATTACTCCGACATTCGAGCAGTTTCCCGCGACCGTTTGGGATGTATTTGGTAAGCAAGGGCATCCGCTCAGGGCAACCGTTTCAGAAATGGGTCCGCTGCTTATCTCGCGTTTGTTGCAGCTCAACGACACACAGGAAGGCGTGCTGTCGATCGCATTCAAATACGCCGACGATAACGGCCTGATGCTGATCGATCTAAAGGATCTACAGTCTCTGATGCAGGCGGTCGGCGAAAATGCCGACCAGCTGACGCTGCAATACGGTAACGTTTCATCCGCTTCGGTCGGAGCTATCCAACGCGGTTTGCTCCAGATCGACGAGCAGGGCGGAGATATGTTTTTTGGTGAACCGGCGGTCAAACTTGATGATTTTATGCAGAGTGTCGGCGGCAAAGGCGTCCTTAATCTGCTTGCCGCAGATCAACTTGTCCAAGCTCCGAAACTCTATTCGACGTTTTTGCTGTGGCTCCTGAGCGAGCTTTTTGAGTCTTTACCGGAGGCAGGCGACCTTGAAAAACCTAAGCTCGTATTCTTTTTTGACGAAGCTCATCTTCTGTTTACAGATGCCCCGACCGCTCTTATCGATAAGGTTGAACAGGTCGTGCGTCTTATTCGCTCAAAAGGCGTGGGCGTTTATTTTGTTACGCAAAACCCGGCCGACATTCCTGAAAAGGTTTTGGCACAGCTTGGTAACCGCGTCCAGCACGCCCTGCGAGCCTATACACCGCAGGAGCAAAAGGGCGTTAAGGCGGCCGCGACGTCGTTCCGCGTCAATCCAAAACTCGATACCGAGACGGTCATTACCGAACTGGGCGTCGGCGAAGTTTTGATCTCGACGCTGGACGAAAAAGGCGT
>JAYVOS010000451.1:0-3306 GCA_043757775.1 Chloracidobacterium sp.
CATCGAAAATAAAAAAAACGGCCTATCAATTTAATGACAGAGCCGTCTTTTGTTCCCCCCGGGTTGGAAAGTAATTGCTAATTAGTCGCTAATAAGGATCCCTGTGTTCGCAATATCGCTGACGACAATGCCGCCCTTCGAGGTATCTGCACAAGGCTTTTCTTTTTCACCGACGATAACGAATCCGAAGATGATGATGCCCGTTTTGCCAAAGATGATGATGCCGTCATTTTTGGTTTCGGTCTGAGTGCAAGGTGTTGCAGTCGCGTCACTGATGAGGATACCCGCATTTGCGAAAGTTGCTCCAAAGGTCATTACGAGGGCGAGTGTTAAAGTTGCAATTGTCTTTTTCATTTTTTTTCTCCTAAAGTTTTTTTTGTTTTGCGAAGCACAATTGCTTCGTTCTGCCCTCTCTATTACAACCAGCGTGCCAAAGCGTGCCAAAGATTAACACAATTCCATAAACAATGTATTTGCAACATTTACAGACGTTTACATTGCTCACAAACGCTTATTCTGTTCTGCAAAATATTTGTATACCTTGTAACCAATCCCCGGCGACGTTTCCCCTAAGGTGTGTCTTTCCAATCATTTACCGAATTGAATACTTTCTATACATTCTTAGTGTGGATAATCGGTATACACCTTTGCTTTAGTTACACGGATTTTTATAGCTTTTTAGACGTTAAACGTGTTAAACTTCAAATAATGGGTGTATAGCCCTCACACATCCCAATACTGCCGTCTCGGCAGTCTCGCCGTTTCCCCCGATATGGACCGTGAAACCCTCTCAAAAAATGCCAAAGGCATGATAATCGCCGCCGGGGCAATTTGTTTTGTGTTGGCGTGCGCCGGCATGTTTAGCCCCCGTCTGAATATTGGATTTATTTTGGTTTTGGCATTCTCCGTTATCGTTGCTCCGCGCATGAGCCTCGCACTTCCGCACTCCAGATTTGCGATCAGCTTTTCAGATGCGGCCGTATTTCTGACTTTTTTGCTTTACGGTGGGCCGGCAGCTGTCGTTGTCGCCGCCCTTGAGGCTCTCGCAAGCTGTCTTTACCTGCGTTCTAAGGGATATACGTTCACGCGATTAATGATCCCGACTAATATCTCGATCAATGTCGTCTCGATAACGATGACCTATTTGGTGTGGCTAAGTGTGCCGCGAGCTCCTTTTATTACGCCCGATGTCGGCACCACTCAACATTTGATCGCGACGGTTGGCAGCCTCGCAATAGTTCAGTTCGTGGGTGGGTCTATCATTACCTCAATATTTCTTAGCCTTCGTAATGGATCGAGCCCGTGGGTTATTTGGAAACGCGACTGCTTTTCGAGTTCAATGACGCAGATCGTCGGAGCCGGACTCGCGGGATTGGTCTTTAAGCTCATTAATTTTGGAGATCTAGTCACGGGTATTATCGCTTTTGCGGCATTGGCTATCGCATATTTGAGTTATCGCCAGTCACTAAAAGAAGCTAACGACGCGATGGGGCAGGCCGAATCAGCCGAACGTGAGCGTGCAGAGGTCGAACGCACTCGCCGACGGGAGGCTGAAAAACATGCAGAGCAACTGACATTTTCTCTTCAAAAAGAAGAGCTTGCTAACGAAGCCCTACGCAAAAGCGAAAAGGACCTGCAGCACGCAGCTCTATTCGATTCGTTGACAAATCTGCCAAACCGCAAGCAATTCGGAGACATACTTGGAAAGCTGATCGACAAGTACAAGGACGATCCTTCTCTCAATTTTCACGTGTTGTTTCTCGATATATGTAAATTCAAAAATATCAACGACAGTCTTGGTCACACACTGGGCGACAAAGTACTGATGATCGCCGCAAAGCGTTTTGTGAGAATGCTCAATACATCAGATATGGTCGCTCGTATCGGCGGAGACGAATTTGCGATCATCCTCAAGGATCTGAAAACCGTCGGCAAGGCCCAAAAGGTAGCCCGCCGTATTCTTGATAATATTGCTCAACCTTTCAGCTTAAGCAGTAATCGCATCTCGATCAGCGTAAACATCGGCATTGCTCCATGCGACGCCGAATACAACACGCCCGAGGAAGTACTTCGCGACGCGGATATCGCGATGCATTACGCCAAAGAGAAAAGCCTCGGGGTAGCAGTATTTACTAAAGAGTTGCGTGTCCGATTTCTTGAACGCGTACATTACGAAAACGACCTGCGCAATGCCATCGACCGCAATGAGTTGTCGATGCATTACCAGCCCCTCGTAGGATTACGAGACGGACATTTAATGGGTGTCGAGGCTCTGCTGCGATGGCATCACAGCGAATTTGGAAATATCCCGCCAAATAAATTCATCCCGATCGCCGAAGAATCCGGGCTAATTATTCCGATCACGGTGTGGATACTAAAGGAAACTACCATGCAGTTAGCCAGGTGGCAAAAGATCGGAACCGCTCACAAAAACCTAGTAGTTAGTGTAAATATCTCCGGCAAGCATCTGTCTAATGACGACCTGATCGACGATGTCGAAAATGCTCTCGCGATATCCGGGCTTTCCCCGCAACACCTCAAGCTCGAGATTACCGAAAGCTCCGCGATGGAAAATGCCGAGCATACGATAAATATGCTCAACCGTTTGAAACAACTCGGCGTCCAGCTTAGCATCGATGATTTCGGCACAGGCTATTCCAGTCTCAGTTATTTACATCGTCTGCCGTTCGACACGCTTAAGATCGACCGCTCGTTCGTTTACAGCGTTGGCGAAAGCGGTGAAAATTCAGAAATACTGCAAACCATCATCTCACTCGCCAAGAGCCTGAAAAAGAAAGTCATCGCCGAAGGCATCGAGACCGAAGCCCAGCTATCTCTGCTGCAAAACCTCGGTTGCGACTACGGTCAGGGCTATCTGATGTCGCGTCCGCAAACCCGCGAAAATTTAGAGACCGCTCTCTACGAAGGCCGCAACTGGTTACCCGTCAAGATTGAAGATATGATTGTCAGTGAGCATGCCGAATTTGAAGAAGCTCTACCAGTTTTTTAGTCCAGGATTTTGTAATATACACCTCGCGTTCTATACTTATCGAAAATCTTTTCGAATAGGAGTATTAACGCGTTATGTTCAATAAGTTTCTGTTATTTCTAATAGTGTGTTCGTTTGCGGTCGCAAGCGTCCCGGCTCAGAAATTCGATTATCCGAAACCGCTCCGAGGCGATCAGGTTGATGATTATCACGGAGTAAAGGTTGCCGATCCGTATCGCTGGATGGAGGACGTTGATTCCGCTGAGACAAAAGCTTGGGTCGACGCAGAGAATAAGCTAACTAACTCGTATCTTTCA
>JAYVOS010000452.1:0-3280 GCA_043757775.1 Chloracidobacterium sp.
TAACATTACCCGGATCCTCAAGCTACGGGGGATCGACGAACCGTATCGTTGGCTGGTAAAGCAGGGTTTCGCCCCACCAACCGCGACGACGTGGACGAAATATCGTATCGGTTACGTCAAGCCCGAGCAGATCGAAAAGCTCTGCTTTCTGCTAAACTGCACGCCCAACGATCTTTTCCAGTGGCAGCAGGATGATAAGGCCGTCGTCTCCGAAGGCCACGCCCTCCGCACGCTCAAACGCGACAAAGACGCCCCCTCAGCAACCGAACTCCTCCGCGACATCCACGCCGACAAACTGGAAAAGCTCGGTGAAATGCTGGCGGAACTAAAAAATGAAAATGAGGGATAATCTTATGGATCATCAATATTTATGTCCTTGAACGCCCATATAAAAGTTGATAAAGAACAGGCTCTGATATGGACAAGACGCGCTTATCGCTTTAGTGCTCTTTTCAAATTTGCTTGGTTCTATGCGATAGGGATAATCGTTCTTTGGTTGCTTATCGCGATCGTGGACGTGATTGGAGGTCAGCCTCAACTGGCAACTCTTCACGGATTAGCGCTTTTTCTTATTTGGATCGCAGTAACAAGTTACTACTACTATTACTGGTATAAAGGTTTGGAAAAAACGACGGTCAGTTGGGAATTTGATGCGACACTCGACGAGGAAGGGGTCAAAACTAACCAAAAGATCGAAACCGACCGTGAAGTTCCTTGGAGCTTTTATACCGGATATCGAGAATATGAAGATCACTTAGAGATTCACGATAAAAAAGAACAAGTTACCTTTATTCCCAAGATCGCCGAGCTAGCCGACGTAATAACTTATACTAAAGAAAGGATTCGCCCACTGTGAGAAATCTTGCGCATTTCATTCTTGCTGTCGTTTGTCTCGGAATAGCTTCGAGCAATCTTCTTGCTCAATCAACAAAAACATCTCAATATCCTGCGTCCTGGTTCGCGCCGATCAATGATCCGAACAAAACCGCGTGGGAGATCTTGCCGCAGGAGGCGAAGGCGGGTGAGGTTATTTTGTCGAAGCGGAATAAGCTTGGGAACTTGTCGAACTTTGCGGCGACGCCGTTTGAGTTGGATGGGAAGCGGTACGCGAGCGTCGAGGGCTTTTGGCAGATGATGCTTTATCCGGAAGGCGGAGCGGACGAGAGAGCGAGGGACAAGCGCGTTACGTGGAAATACACCCGCGAACAGGTCGCACAGATGACCGCTTTCGAAGCGAAACAGGTCGGCACGCTTGCCGAGGAGAATATGAAAACGCTCGGCATTGATTGGGTGACATACAACGGCAAGCGTTTTCCCTATCGTTCCGCAACTCCCGGCGAACACTACAAACTCATCGTCGACGCCATGCGTGCCAAGGCCAACCAAAACCCCGAAGTAAAACGCATCCTCCTCGCGACCGGCGATCTCATCCTAAAACCCGACCATCACGGCGAAGATAACCCACCGCCCGAATGGCTTTACTGCGACATCTGGATGCAGATCAGAAAAGAATTGCGAAAGTGACTGGAGCGAAATGACTGGAGCGGCAAGCATCCTTGCTTGCCTGAGTGCGAAGCACGAATGAGTAATTACAGGTTGAGATGGCTTAGAATGATTGCGAACGCTTACGCGTTCGGGCAAGCAAGGATGCTTGCGGCTCCAGTCATAGGTGAATGGCGAGATATAAGTTTGAGATGCTTACAATAATTATTAATGCTGTCGCGTTAAGGCAAGCAGGGATGCTTGCCACTCCAGTCGTAGATGGCTCCAGGCGTAGGTGAATGACGGATTATAACTTTAAGCCGAAACGGACACGAGACGAATATGGGTGGCATTCGCGCCGGCTGCCTCATTTCGACGGGCCGCAACGGACGCAATTTGTAACTTTTCGTCTAGCTGATTCGATGCCGGCAGAACTTTTAGAACGCTGGCGCAGCGATTGTCAAAACGATGCACAGCTTCGTAAACGCATTGAGAAATATCTCGATGCCGGACACGGCGAGTGCTGGTTGAAGCAACCGGAAATTGGCGACCTCGTAAAGGATGCGTTTCTGTTTCACGAGGGTGAAAAATATGACCTAAAAGCTTGGGTCATTCTGCCAAACCATGCACACGTTTTGTTTTCGCCCTACGAAGACCAACACGTCCCTGAGATCCTTCATTCGCTAAAGTCATACACTGCTCAACAGGCCAATAAGATCTTGAAAAGAAAAGGACAATTTTGGCAGCACGAATCGTTTGACAGATATATTCGCGATCACCGGCACTATTATGCGGTTATCAGCTATATCGAAAACAATCCGGTCAAGGCGGGGCTTTGTTTACAACCGCAGGATTGGCGGTTGAGTAGCGCTCAGTACCACAGTGCGTAAACTACGTTCGTGCTCTGCACTCAGCCAAGCAGGGATGCTTGGCGCTCCAGTCGGAGCTCCAGTCTTTTAATTAACACTCATTTAACACCCCATTCACCTCGCGTTAACGTGGGGTCTTTAATCTACTCCTTGCAGCCGGAAAATTTTACAAGTTAAGGAACCAAGGGGACGGTTTTCGGTGATAGTTGTATCATCGGCCGTCTCTCTACAGATAAAGGAGAGATGATGAAAACGAATATCTTAGTAAAGACATTCTCAGCGGCATTTATACTCATATTTGCGTTAATAATTAACGTCGCGGCACAGAGCGACGGGCGTATCAAGGGCACGGTGGTTGATGCTGCCGGAGCGGTCATCCCCGGTGCTAGCGTGACCGTCACCAACGAATCGACGGGCGAGCCCCGTTCGGTCACCGCCAGAGACGACGGATCATTTACGGTTGTGGCTCTCAAGCCGACCATATATACGATCACGGCGTCGGCCAATAACTTTGAGACGAGTAAGAAAACCGGCGTCGCGGTGCTTGTCGGACAGGAGTTGAACCTCGATCTGACGCTGGCCGCTAAGGGCGTCACGGTCAATGTTGATGTCGTCTCCGGTGAGGACACAGTCGTCAACACCTCATCAGCCAGTATGAGTGCGAACGTCAATCCTCGCGAGGTCGAGGGTCTGCCGGTCAACGGCCGCCAGCTATCGCAGCTTTACCTGCAGGCTCCGGGGGGTGTCAACAGCGGCACCGGAACATTCGCCGACATTCGATTCTCGGGCCGTGCTAACCAGCAAAACGTCATCCGTTACGACGGTGTCGAGGGTTCGGCGATCATCGACGCAAGCCCCGGCAATCTCAACGGCGAGGTTCCTTCGCCATTTCGCCTGCAATCGTCGTTAGAGAATGTGCAGGAGTTTCG
>JAYVOS010000453.1:0-12260 GCA_043757775.1 Chloracidobacterium sp.
ATTCGTGGATATTGGACGTACTGGCGGATGAGGGCTTCGTTTACGATGCCTCGTTTTTGCCAACAAAAAAGACTGACAAAGCAAAGCGTGTCGCACATCAGGTCCCTACAACGGGTAAAGTGATCTGGGAATTTCCGTACTCGACGCGTGATTTAGGGCTTGGATTGCTGCCGATCTCGGGCGGAAACTATTTTAGGCAAATACCATATACGCTGATGCGTCACGCTGTGCGGCGGTGGCACGAACTTAACACAGAGCCTTTCGTCTTTTATTTTCACGTCTGGGAACTCGACCCGGAACAGCCGCGTATCTCCGCCGCGTCGAACTACAACCGCATCCGACACTATCGTAAGCTCGACAAGATGGAATGGATCTTAAACGAAAATCTTGAGCTATACAATTGCGTAGGCATCGCCGATCATCTCGGGTTGACTGAAGAAATTCACGCGAATATCAAAACTCTCGCCGTTGCTGACAAACCTCTGAAAATCATTACCCATAGTTCAAAAACGCAGACGCCTGTTTCGATCGTAATTCCCTGCTACAACGAGCAGGAATCTCTGCCGTATCTCGCAAATACCTTGCGTGCCGTCGAAGCCAATCTCAGCGAGAAAGGTTACATGGCAAACGTGATCTTTGTAGATGACAAGAGCACGGACGAGACATTTGCGGTGCTGAACGAACTTTTTGGTAAGCATAAAAATGTCCGCATCTTGCAGCACGAGACAAATCTAGGCGTAGCAGCGGGTATTATGACCGGCATCTGTGCGGTTGAGACTGAGATCGTCTGCTCGATGGACTGCGACTGCACATACGACCCGCACGAGCTTGTAAATATGCTGCCGCTGATGCAGGAAAATGTTGACCTCGTCACCGCAAGCCCGTATCATAAAGATGGAGGCGTGAGAAACGTTCCCGGCTGGCGGCTCTTTCTTTCACGAGGAGCGTCATTTCTCTACAGACGAGTTTTACGATCAAAACTCGACACCTACACAAGCTGTTTCAGGGTCTATCGGCGAAGTTCATTTGCGGGACTGAGCTTACGTGAATCAGGTTTTCTTGGCGTTGCAGAAATGCTGGGCCGTGTTGACCTGAGTGGCGGCAAGATCATTGAATTCCCCGCAGTATTGGAAGTTCGGCTTTTTGGGATCTCCAAGATGAAAACAGCCAAAACAATTCTGGGACATCTCAATTTACTTTCACACCTCATAAAATTGCGTATGTTTCGGAAATCAGCACCGATTGAAGCTTCTTTAGCCAAAGAGAAGCTAAAAGTAGTTTCTGAAAATTCGACCGAACTTTAATAAATATATGACACCAGTTTCACAAACCGAACGGCTAATGGTTCTGCCGTCCGATCAGGATTCGTCCGGACGCACATTCGGCGAAAGCGAGATTCGTTACGTAACCGAGGCTCTCAATAGCGGAACGCTGACGACAACAAAAGGTAAATTTGGCAAAATGCTTGAGCAGAAATTTGCCGAAAAACTTGGCGTGAAATATGCCTACGCCTGCACTTCAGGCTCGGCAGCGATCCATATTGCGGTCGCGACCGTTAACCCAAATCCGGGCGACGAGATCATCACGACCTCGATCACGGACATGGGCGCGTTGACGCCATTGATGTATCGCGGCGTGGTTCCGGTTTTTTGCGAAGTTGACCCTAAAACGCTCAACGTCACCGCTGAGACCATCAAGGCAAAGATCAGCGAACGCACCAAGGCGATCATCGTCACACATCTTTTCGGTAATCCGTGCGAGATGGACGCGATCATGGCACTTGCGAAAGAGCATAACCTGCCGGTCATCGAAGATTCGGCACAGACTTTCCTGGCCAAATGCGGTGACAAATACGCTGGCACGATCGGCGATATCGGCTGTTTTTCGCTCCAGCAAGGTAAGCACATGACCACCGGCGAAGGCGGCATGGTCGTCACCAATGACGAAAAGATCGCTCGTCATATGTTCCTTTACATCAATAAAGCCTGGGGTTACGGCGACGCCAACGCGGACCACTACTTCATGGCTCTGAACTATCGCGTCAGCGAACTGCAGGCTGCGGTCGCCGTCGGACAGCTCGAAAAACTCGAAGATACAGTCGCCAGCCGCCAGAAAACGGCAGCGATGTTTGAACAACTACTCGCAGGTATCGACGGTATAGAAACACCAGTCATTGCTGATAACGCGACACACGTTTACTGGAAATATTGCCTCACGGTTGACGACAGCAAGATCGAAGGCGGCTCGCCCGCTCTCGCAAATCTGCTCAAGGAAAAGAACATTTTCTCGGCTCCGCGTTACATCGTGAAACCGGCGTTTATGTGCATGGTTTTTCAGGAAAAGAACACGCTCGGTGATTCGCAGTTTCCGTTCAACCTCGCCCGCGAAGGTGCTATCGATTATACGATGGGAAACTATCCATTAACGGAAAAAGCTCTGCACGATGTACTCGTCCTGCCTTGGAACGAAAAATACACTGAGGAGCACGTCCGTTATATCGCCGACAATGTCCGCATCGCTTGCAGCAAATTGCATAAATAATTTAACAGGATGGATAGGATAAGCAGGATAAAAATATCTTGTTCATCCTGTCGATCTTGTTTGAAATTAACCTAATAAATATGAAGAAATTAAAATTTGGATTAGTCGGAGCCGGCGGTATCGCACAGGCGTATGCACAGGCATTTAACGAGAGCAATTGCTGCGATCTGGTCGCGGTTGCTGATGTTCGCGAAGATGCCGCAAAGGCTTTGGCGGAGACAGTTGGCGGAAAGGCTTATACAGATTACAGAATGCTTGCGGATGTCGAGATCGACGCAGTGATCGTAGCGACGCCGCCAAGCACTCACCCGGAGATCGCATGTTTCTTTATGGAACGTAAAATTCCGGTCCTGTGTGAAAAACCGCTTTGCACTTCGGTCGCAGACGCGGAAAAAATGATCGCGACAGCTGAGGCTAACAACGTGCTGTTTACGATGGCATCGAAATTTCGCTTTTGCGATGACGTCGTCAAGGCAAAAGGAATTCTCGCGTCCGGCACGCTCGGCGAAGTTCTCCAGTTTGAAAATGCATTTACCGCCAAGGTCGATATGTCCAAGCGTTGGAATTCTGACGCAGAGATGTCCGGCGGCGGCGTGCTGATCGACAACGGCACTCACTCGGTCGATATCATCCGCTTTTTTTTAGGCGGCATCGATTCGGTGCTGGTCGTTGACGCAGGCGGAACGCAGGGTCTGGCGGTCGATGAAAACGTGAAGATGTTTGCCAAAACCAAAGGCAATGTCACCGCGAGCGTCGATCTGACGTGGGGAATCAACAAAGAATTGCCTTATTTTATCAGCATTTATGGTTCAAACGGCACACTCCACATCGGCTGGCGTGAATCGAAATATAAGATCAACTCAAGCCCGGATTGGACCGTATTTGGCGGCGGTTATGACAAGATCGCGTCGTTCAAAGGCAAGATCGAGAATTTCGCCGGTGCTCTTCGCGGCGACGAAGATCTCTTTATCAAACCCGAAGACGCTCTCGCATCCGTACGCGTGATCGAAGCGGCGTATAAATCGCTCAACCAAAACCTGTGGCAGCCGGTGATTGAAAAGGCTTCCGTAGCAAGATAAGAATTCTCAACGCAAAGGCGCAAAATGCCAAATAAAAAAACTTTGCGGCTTTGCTCCTTTGCGACTTTGCGACTTTGCGACTTTGCGTTAAATAATGCCTAAAATTCACCCGACAGCAATTATCGAAGACGGCGTCACTTTTGGCGAAGGCACGAGCGTGTGGGATAACGTCCATATTCGTCACGGTGCGAGCCTGGGCGACGAATGCATCGTGGGTGAAAAAAGCTATATTGCCTATGATGTAAAGATCGGCAATCGCGTCAAGATCAACGCGATGGTCTATATCTGTGCCGAGGTAACGATCGAAGACGGCGTGATGATCTCCGCCTCGACGACGTTTACAAACGACCGTTTTCCGCGTGCGACGTTCCCCGATTTGAAAACTTTGCGTCCGTCGGAACCTGACGAGCACACGCTAAAAACTCTCGTCCGCGAAGGCTCGACCATTGGAGCCGGATGTATCATCGGCAACGACCTCGAAATTGGCCGGTGGGCAATGGTCGGAATGGGTTCACTCGTAACAAAGTCCGTTCCTGATTTTCACCTCGTGCTCGGCTCACCGGCACGCTCGATAGGAGCCGTCTGCAAATGCGGGTTGATGTTTCATAAATTTACTGACGGCGACAGCGGTGAATTTAATTGCGAATGTGGATTGTCTTACAAGATTTCAGATCGCCAAGTCAAAGAATTAGCCACAGAGGTCACCGAGACCACTGAGGTAGTTGGCGAGCTTGTCGCTGCCTAGATCTTCTCATTTTCCTCTGTGTACTCTGTGGCAAAAACTTCCGAAAACATCGCCATCGTCGGTTCCGGTTTCCTGGGCATGACGCTCGCGTTGCGCACTAGCCAAACTGGTGCGAATGTCACGTTGTTTGAATCGGGTAGTGAGATCGGCGGACTCGCATCGGCGTGGGAGATCGGTGGGGTGACCTGGGACAAGCACTATCACGTCACGCTCGCGTCCGACAGCAACACGCGAAAATTGGTCGAGGAACTCGGCCTCGGCGACGATTTTAACTGGGTCGAGACCAAGACCGGTTTCTACACCGATGGTGAGCTGGTTTCGATGTCCGACACGATGGAATTTCTAAAATTCCCGCCGCTTGGGATAATCAGCAAGCTGCGTCTCGGAGCGACCATTTTTTATGCGTCGCGTGTAAAAAATTGGAAACAGCTCGAAAAGATCTCGGTCGAAAAATGGCTGACGCGGCTCTCCGGCAAAAAGACTTTTGAAAAAATGTGGAAGCCTTTGCTGCTCGCGAAGTTGGGAGAGGCTTACAAAGACACCTCCGCGGCGTTTATCTGGGCGACAATCCAGCGGATGTATGCGGCCCGCAACTCTGGATTGAAGAAAGAGATGTTCGGCTACGTTCGGGGCGGCTACGCCCGCGTGCTTGAGCGTTTTAGCGAGGTGCTGCTCGAAAATGGTGTCGAGATACGGCTAAATGACCGCGTCAATTCGATTGAAAAACTTGACAATGGCAAGATCTGCATCAAGACCGCCTCCACCCGCAGACATACCGACACAAAACCGCGTATCGTGCCGCAAAAGACGAAATACGCCAAATTCCAAACGGCAGCAACCGTCGCTCCGGGATTTTCGGGTGCGTTTCTCTCTGAACCGCAGACGAAAGCGAACCGCGTGGTCCAGTTTCCGCAGGGCCATGATGCCGATATTTTCGACAAAGTTATCCTCACATGCCCTTCGAATATCGCTGCCAAAATGGCTCCGCAGCTGACAAAGATCGAAAAGCAGGATCTCGAAAACATCCGCTACCAAGGCATCGTCTGCTCCTCGGTGCTGATGAAAAAGTCGCTGTCCAATTTTTACGTGACCAATATCACTGACGAAGCTCCGTTTACGGGCGTGATCGAGATGTCTGCACTCGTCAATAAAAAAGAATTTGGCGGTAACGCACTCGTCTATCTGCCGAAATATGTCGCACCGGACGACGAACTATTCGACAAAACGGACGACGAGATCCGCGAAATTTTCTTGAGCGGACTAGAACAAATGTATCAACATTTCAACCGTAAAGATGTGGTTGAATTTAAGGTCTCGCGTGTCCGTCAGGTATTTCCGCTACCGGTTTTGAATTATTCGCGTGACCTGCCTCCGGCAAAGACTTCGATCGATGGCCTATACGTTGTGAACTCAAGTCATATCGTCAATGGGACACTGAACGTCAATGAGACGATCCAGTTAGCAGGAAACTTTTTTAGCCACGAATTACACAAATAACACGAATCGATCTTTCTTCTTATTCGTGACATTCGTGTAATTCGTGGCAATTTTCTTATGAAACGCATCGCGAGCTTATCGCTCGACCTCGACAACCAATGGTCTTATATGAAGACGCACGGTGATGCGGGATGGGAATCTTTTCCCTCGTATCTCGACGTGGTTGTCCCGCGTGTGCTTGCATTTCTTGAGGAACGTAACCTCAACATCACTTTTTTCATAGTAGGACAGGACGCCGTACTTGAGAAAAATCGCGAATCTATTGCCTCGATCGCCGCCGCCGGACACGAGATCGGCAATCACAGTTTTAACCACGAACCGTGGCTGCATCTGTATTCGAAAGACGAGCTTGTTACCGAGTTTGAAAAGACCGAGGCGGCTTTGATGGACGTCACAGGCAAGCGTCCGACGGGCTTTCGCGGACCGGGCTACAGTCTTTCGCCGACGGTTTTAGAGGTGCTGGCGGAGCGTGGCTACGTGTATGATTGCTCGACGCTGCCGACCTATATTGCGCCGCTTGCCAGGGCCTATTACTTTTTCAAATCGCCTGAGATGTCCGACGAGGAACGCGAAAAACGCAAGAAACTTTTCGGCAAATTGTCCGATGGATTTCAGACGCTCAAGCCGCACATGGTCGATGTCGGTGGGACCCAGCTTGTCGAAATTCCGGTCACGACATTCCCTGTCGTCAAAACGCCGATCCATCTGAGCTATCTGATATACCTATCGACCTTTTCGACCGCTGCCGCAAAGGCGTATTGGAAAACGGCTCTCGCGATGTGCCGTGCGACTGGTGTGCAGCCATCGCTGCTACTGCATCCGCTTGATTTTCTGAGCGGCGACGACATATCGGAATTAAAATTTTTCCCCGGAATGAATATGCCGACGGCACGCAAATTAGAGCTTGTCAGCGGCTTTATTGAGGCTTACACCGAATCATTTGATGTAGTGACGATGCGTGAGCACGCCGCAACTTTTAGAAATAGCGTTGCGGCTAAGTCGGCACAAACGGCGGTTGTATTGTGAAAACGATCGACATCGAACAACCAATAACATTCCCCATCGGGCAAAATCTCCGCGGACTACTAGCGGAAATGCGCCCGCTCGAATGGTCGAAAAATCTACTCGTTTTCTCCGGCGTCATTTTTTCTAAATCGCTCACCGACATCAACAATCTTTGGCTAAGCCTGCTCGGTTTTGCCATTTTTTGTGCGGCGAGCAGCGGCATCTATATCTTCAACGACCTCTGCGATCTGCAGTTTGACAGACAGCATCCGGTTAAGCGAAATCGACCGCTTGCGTCCGGAGCGTTGAATGTAAATGTCGCTCGATTTGCGATGGTGTTTTTGTTCGCCGTCGCGACTGTCGGCAGCCTTGTGCTTAATTACACTTTCGCTCTCGTGATCGCGGTCTATTTGCTCACGTGCATCGGTTACTCGCTTAGATTAAAGGACATAGTAATCCTTGACGTGATATTGATTGCCAGCGGATTTGTGCTGCGTGCCGTGTCTGGCGCTGTGCTGATCGGCGTTGCTCCGTCTGAATGGTTGGTGCTTTGTACGTCGATGGTGGCTTTGCTGATAGGCTTTGGCAAACGCCGCCACGAGATCGTTCTGCTCGAAGAAAATGCCGGAGAACACCGCCGCAGTCTAAGCGATTATTCCCTAGAATTTCTCGACGCAATAATGAACATCTGTGCCGGAGCTGCCGTCATCACTTACGCACTCTACACGCGAGCCGATGAGACCATCGCCCGCGTCGGTTCGACGGCGATGCTCATTACGATACCATTCGTCGTTTACGGTGTTTTTCGATACCTCTTTTTGATCCATAAACGCTCAGCGGGTGGCGACCCTGTTCAAATTCTGATTCACGACCGTCCGACATTGCTAAATCTGCTATTGTGGATCACGACCGTCGGCTTGGTGATCTATCTGCCGAGGCTCTGGCATCTCGCATGAGCAAGCAAAAAATACTCATCATCGTGCTGTTTTTAGCCGCAGCAGCGTTGCGGTTTGCAGATATTTTTCGCCCAATAAATCAAATCCCCTGGCGCGAATCAGACCTCGGCGGCATCGCACGCAATTTTGTCCGCGAAGGTATGAACCCGCTTTATCCGCGAGTCGATTGGCGCGGCGACGGTCCCGGCTACGCTGAGATGGAGCTGCCGCTTTATCCGTGGCTGGTCGCTGTGACATATCAGATATTTGGCATACACGACAATATCGGACGTGTATGGTCGTTTATATTCTCGCTCGGGACGCTTTTTTTCTTTTTCAGATTGGCACGCTCGTATCTGAGTGAATTTGCCTCGATCGTCGCCTTTGCATTCTTTGCACTCAATCCGCTTATCGTCGATAAATCGACCGCGATCCAACCCGAAGGCCTCACCCTTTTCGCCTACATCGCAGCGGTCTATTACTTTTTGCGTTGGCTTAAATTTGAAGATATTAGATCTTATTGGCTAGCGGTTTTTATGACCGCATTGACACTTTTGGCTAAGGCTCCGGCGGCCCATATCGGTCTATTTTTCGGCGTCTTGCTTATCGAAAAATATGGCATCTCGGTTATCAAACAAGTCCGCATTTGGCTATTTGGTATTTTGAGCGTCGTGCCGTCCGCTCTCTGGTATTTTCACGCCAAAAACCTCTGGATCGTCTATGGCAATTCGCTCGGCGTTTCTAACGAATATCACTGGATCGGCTGGGACTTTTTAACAAATCCAAATTTCATTACAGGCATCCTGCGTTCCGAACTACTGTATGTATGGGTGTCGTTCGGTTTTATTGTCGGTGCATTCGCAATATGGCGCGGGTACAGCGAAAACGTCGCCAAACATTCGCTGCTGTGGCTAGCGTCGATCTTTGCGATGTATATTTTGGCGGCACGCACCACATCCGAAGGCTGGGCCGTGTATTACCATATTTTCAGCATCCCGCCCGTCGCATTGATATTTGGCTTCAGTATCAAAAAACTCTGGGATTACGCTCAAGAGTTTACGGACGAATTTAGTCAGCGTAGCTTAGCGGCAAACTTGAGCCGCATCGCAATCTTTTTCGTTGTGATTGCCGCCATCTTCGCATCCCTGTTGGTTGAGGCGAAACAAGTTCGTGGAAACTTTATAGACCACCGCGTCGAAAAACCTGCGTTCGTGTTCGCTCAGCTGATCAAGCCAATGCTCAAAACTGATGGCCTGATCGTCGTTTCGGGTGGAAATTGTATTGATGCCAAAGGCTATCAGCTAGCCTATAATGCTTCGTATATGTTTTACTGGCTCGACCGTTACGGATGGAACACTTGTGTCGAAGAGCAGACGGCGACCAAAATGCGTGAATTTGCCGCGAAAGGTGGAAAATACCTAGTCGCCGAAAAAAGGTATATGAAAGACAAGCCCGGATTCGAAGATGAGATCAAAGCAGCGTATCCGATGCTCGCGGATTCTGCTGATTTTTCGCTATACGAGTTGACGGAGGGCAGGTAGATGCAATGCCCTCTGTGCCAAGCTGCCTCTGCTCCGGTTTTTGAGATCAAGGGATACATCGTTCGCGACTGCGAAAAATGCGGCCATCGTTTTGCAGAGATCGAGGCTGACGAGCGTCACGTCGAGGCAAATTACGATGATTCGTATTTCAATGGCGGTGGTGCAGGCTACTCAAATTATTCGGCAGAGAGCGATATGCTTCGCAACCGCGGACGAATGTATGCGGCAAAGCTTGAGCCCTTTACAAAGCCCGGAAAAATGCTCGATGTCGGAGCCGCAGCAGGTTATATACTTCAAGGCTTTATAGAAAGCGGTTGGACAGGAACAGGCCTTGAACCGAATGCTTCGATGGCCACATACGGCAGCACACAGCCCGGTATCGACATCCGCCAAGGCTCGCTCGAATCTCTCGATACCAACGAACGCTTTGACCTTATTTCGATGGTGCAGGTCGCCGCACATTTCTATGACGCAAAGCTTGCTTTTCAAAAAGCCTACGACCTTTTAGATCCCGGAGGCCTGCTGCTGATCGAGACTTGGGACCGCTCGTCAGTTTCGGCTCGCATATTTGGCAAAAACTGGCACGAATATTCGCCGCCGAGTGTTTTGCATTGGTTTTCGAAAAATGGGCTGACGGTTTTTCTCAGCGATCTTGGTTTTGAAAGGGTCGCAGGCGGACGCCCGTCAAAAAAAATCAGCGGCGGACACGTACGCTCGTTGCTCAAATATCGTTTGGGTGATTACTTTCTGCTAAAATTGATACCGGAAAAGGTCAATTTTCCTTATCCGTCCGAAGACCTGTTTTGGGCACTGTTCAGAAAACAATAGACACGCATAATGAACGAACCGGCCGCCATCGACGACCTGAAACTGACACCGAGCTTTTGGCTGTGTCTCGTTTTGCTGTTTCTTGCGGTGTTGGCATTTCACGCGAAAACGTTGCCGTTCAGCAACGAATTTGCATACCTATTAAGACTCCAGCCCAATTTCTTGCCAAACGACTGGACATTTTCCACACCCGCTCACGAGCACTGGCTCTTTAATCTGATATTTAGCGTTCCATCGCGATTTCTCTCGCTTGAAACTGCCGGATGGGTGTGTCGTATTGCAAGCTGGATCGCTCTTTTATTCGCCCTCATTAAGCTCGGTAAATATTGGCAGATTGCTTATTGGAAGATCGCCGTTTCGCTCTTCTTATGGCTCGCGATAGCTCAGGCGGTTGTCAACGAAGAGTGGATATTCGGCGGCTTTGAGGCAAAGGTGGTAGCTTATATCTGCCTGCTTTTCTCGCTGGTCGGATTTTCCAGACGCGATATTATCATACCGTCTGTTTTACTCGGGCTGACATTCGGCTTTCATCCTGCGGTCGGCTTGTGGGCAATACTAGGCGTCGGTCTGGCATTCTTGCTGGAAAGGATCCCGATCAAAGACCTTGCCAAGGTAGTCGTTATTACAGGCTTAATTGCTCTGCTTGGATCTTTGCCGTTGATCGCCGAACAATTAGGAACGTCGGCGGGATCGGCCGATGACTGGAAATTTATTGTCATATATCGCACCTCTGCGATACTCGACGTGTTTCAGTTTTCCAAAGCGGGCACGATCCTTATATTCGCGATGTTGGCATTTAACTGCGTGGCGTTGTGGAAAGACAAAAATTTCGCTCTTCGTTTTTTGCTGAAATTTCAGATCGCACTTGGGTTGTTTTTTGTGGCAGGCATCGTTCTTCGCTGGTTAGAGATGTTTCCATTTTTGCGTTTGATGCCGATGCGGCTTTTTCCAGTATTCACACCTTTGTTTTTTATGTGGACGGCGTTTTATACCGTTCAGCGGCTTACGCCTCGCCAGCATAAGATAATCATTGCTTTGTTTGCCGTGCTGGTCGTCGGTTTCCTAGATCCGCTCGGCAAAGGCTATATGCAGATCCAGCAGACTTTGCATTCGCGAGCTGCCGCACCGGATGATTTCCAACAGGCTTCGCGTTGGATCTCACAAAATACACCTGCGGAAGCAGTCGTTATCCAGCCGCCAAACCGCACGGATTTTTGGTATTTCGCAAGACGAGCCGGCGTTGTATCATTTGGCTACCCGACATTTGACCGCCTGCCCGAATGGCGGACACGGGTTAGTGACCTTACCGGAAACCGGCAAATTTCAAAGGGTGAGAGTGCTTACGAAGAGATCGAAAATGCATTTAATCAGCTCTCGAGCGAGCAGGCCGCTCAATTAAAAAACAAATATGCAGCCGCGTATCTTGTAAGCTGCGGCGTTTATCCTTATCCTATTCTTTTCAAGACGGAAACATACAAGGTTTACCAATTGCCTTGATCAGGAGCTTATAAAATGGTAGAACAAGCAAAAAAACCGAGTGCAAGATGCGCGGAATGCGACCGCGAAGTGACGTATTACAATACATTTTTGTCCCCAACCAACGAAGAACGCATCGTCTGCTGGGAATGCACCGGTCGCGACGAAAAAGGTTTTAATGCCAAACGTGATTTCCGCCGCTCGTCCCGCTCGGGTGTGATCCCAAGGTAAATAGTTTTATACAGGGATGAAGGAGATAAATGGGATCTATTGACTTATCCCTTTGATCCTCTTCATCCCTGTAAATTTTCTTTGTTATGACAGTGAGAAAGATCACAGAATACCCCGAAAAGATCCTCGCCGAAGTCGGCCAGCCGATAACAGAATTCGATCAGAAACTCGTGGATCTCTGTGCGGATATGTTCGAGACGATGTCCGACGACGAAGGCGTCGGACTCGCCGCTCCGCAGATCGGCTTGAATCTACGTCTCTTTGTGATGGATTGCGAGGGCATCAAGCTCATCGCCGCCAATCCCGAGATCGTTGCAACCGAAGGCGAGCAATCGAGCCCCGAAGGCTGTCTATCGCTCGGTAAGGTCCCTGCAGTTGTCGT
>JAYVOS010000454.1:0-3252 GCA_043757775.1 Chloracidobacterium sp.
CAAGTAACCACAATTTACGCCGACGACGGCGAGACCGTGCTAGCGGAATTTGCCATCGAAAAGCGCATCCCTATCAAAATACAGGACGTGCCCGACAAGGTGACCGACGCCTTGATAGCTGTAGAAGATTATCGTTTCCGTGACCACATCGGCATCGATCCATATCGCATCGCCGGCGTTATATTTAAGAATCTGACGACCGGAAAGGTCGAGGGCGGTTCGACGATCACGCAGCAGCTCGCCAAAAATCTGTTTCTTTACAAAGACCAAACTTACACCCGTAAGATCAACGAGTGGGCCGTCGCATTGCAGATCGAGCGCCTCTACACCAAAGATCAGATACTCGAAATGTATATGAATTATGTGTTTCTTGGTGCGGGTGCTTATGGATTTGAGGCAGGTTCGCGGACATATTTCGGCAAGTCGGTCAAGGATCTTAACCTCGAAGAGGCAGCTCTACTTGCTGCCATCCCAAAATCGCCTGAGTATTCGCCGACCCGCAACATGGAAAAGGCTAAGATGCGCCGCGACGTCGTGCTCGATCAGATGACGAAATATTTCCCTGATAAATATCCGCAGTCCGCCGTCGATGCCGCCAAGGCAAAGCCGATCGTGCTCGCCGACACGGCGTTTTACCAATCACAGCCAAAATCGACCGCCTGGGACTATCCGGTCGAAGACATTCGTAAATATCTCGAAGAAAAATACACGACCCGCGTAGCGCAGGGCGGCCTCAAAGTTTACACAACCATAAATGTCGAGGCTCAAAAGATCGCGACTCAGGACATCCGTCAAAAGCTTCGCGATTTTGCGAGAGGCCGGAAATGGCGTTCGGAGTATGAAAACATATTATTGGATGAAAATGAGCAGCCATTGACCGATGAAAAACAGATCGACAAGGCTCTAAATTCCTTCAAGCACGCGGATTGGTTCGGCGATGATTATACAGTGGGTGAGTACATCAAGGGCCTCGTGATGAAATCGAACAACGCGGCCGACGAGGTTGGTGTCCGGTTTGGGCGTTATAAGGCTATTGTCCGACGCCCAAATATGGGCCGCGCCTCAAAAGGGCCAAAAGAGGAGCTTAAACCCGGTAATTTGGCCGAGTTTTTAGTGAAAGGTGTAGATAAAGAACATCAGACCCTGGAAGTCGAATTGCAGCAGGTTCCCGACGTTCAGGCGGCTCTCGTGTCTATAAATGCACATAACGGAGAAGTCGTGGCGATGGTCGGCGGCTATGATTTCCACACCAGTAAATTCAATAATGCTACACAAGGTCTGAGGCAGACCGGTTCGACTTACAAGCCTTTTATCTACACTGCGGCAGTCGAAGCAGGCATGACGCCCGATTCTATCGTCAGCGGTGCTCCCATCCAACGCGGCGGATGGCAACCTCACAACTACGATGGCAGCACTAGTTGTGCAAACATGCCGATGAAAACGATGCTCCAAAAATCGATGAATATCGGTGCTGTGCATCTAATGGAGCAAGTCGGAATTCAGGCCGCCGCTCAGATGGTTCGCAGGTTTGGCATTACAAATCCGATGGCACCGAGTTTGCCGTCGGCACTGGGTGCATCGGAGGTTTCGTTGTTTGAAATGGTGGCGGCTTATTCGTCGTTCCCCAACAAAGGCATTCGAATGACCCCGCACATGATCCGCAAGGTTTATAATCGCGACGGCAGCTTGCTCGAGCAGTATGAAAATACAAGCTCAAAAGTAATGAGCGAATATGTCGCACTTACGATGGTTTCGATGATGCGCGGGGTCGTAAATGGCGGAACTGGTTCCGGGGCAAGCGCTAGCGGTCAACCGATCGGGGCAAAGACGGGAACTGTTAATGATCATACCGATATATGGTTTATCGGCTACACACCGACCTACACAACCGGCGTTTGGATGGGCAATCCGGAGCGCAAGGAAAATCTCGGAAACGGTATGACCGGCCACAGCGCAATACCCTACTGGAACTCTTTCATGGATCCGTTTATGAAAGGCAAGCCGAAAGAAACATTCCCAAATGCTCCGCCCATGCCGACAGATATCAAGCGCGAGGCGGAGATGCGCAAACGCGAGGAACTCGAAGGGCTTAACGAAGCAGACGTTAGCGGTAAAAAAGTCGGTGGAACATCGACCGCAAAACCCGGTACCGACCCTGCAATGCTGCCTGGCGGCACGACGATGACCGATACGACAACCACCAAACCGGCTGACACAACTCCGTCAGAAAAACCACCGGTCATTAAACCGCCGGTTACCCAAACGCCAACCAAACCGGTTGAAAAACCCGTCGAAAAACCCGCCGGATCTAAACCGAAAGGCAAAAAGGGCGATGGAAAATAGTGGGGGCGAAGGGCAGAATGGGCGAAAGGGAGCAAGTTGATAGTTTAACTTGCTCCCTTTCGCCTTTTCCCCTCTTCTAAACCTTACCCAAGAAATTCCCCTAAATAATACGGCAGCATCTTCCGCCACCACACCCAGTCGTGAGCTACGTCATGGCCCCATAGGTCGAGTCGGTGGGGGATGCCTTTGGACTGAAGCAGGCCTGAGAATTCACGGCTACGGTCCGGGGCTTCGAAATCGCCTTGGCCGGTGACGATGACGATCGAATCGGCATTTTGCAGCCGCGGCAGATGATGATCGTCGTGCAGATGACGGACGTACATATCCGGATTGTTAAAATAGACGTTGTCGTCAAAATATCCCTTATCGAGGTAATTGTAGATGTCGTAGCTGCCGCTCATCGCGATCGTGCCGCGAAATGCGTCCGAGTGTTTGAAATAGGTATTGAGAGCCAGAAACGCACCAAGACTTGCACCCGTCGTCAGCGGCCGGGCGTCCTCGCCGCATTCGTTACGGATCAGCGGCAGCACCTCTTCCATTATGTAACTGTCGTAACGCGCAAGCATCTCGACCTTCCAGCCGGGATGCGATTCGCGGTTTAGCAGGCTGTATTTATTGACCGAATTGATCGAATAGGCACGGATCAGGCCCGCTTCGATAAAGTCTTTGATCGCATCGACCAGATAAAACCGCTCGTATTCCAGATAATCCGCCGCCGCCGTCGGAAACATCAATAGCGGATAACCCGCATGTCCATAAGCCACTAACGGCATTTCCATTCCCAAATTGTGGCTAAACCAAGATGTAGTTTCACGTCGCATAATTTCTAAATTCGTCTCTCAGGTTGCTTTCAGCTATACTGCTCTCGTGCACCCGTAGCTCAGATGGATAGAGTACATGGTTCGCAAC
>JAYVOS010000455.1:0-12148 GCA_043757775.1 Chloracidobacterium sp.
ATGCTCCATGTGAATCGTTTTGACGCAGCCTGTACCCTCACGCTCGACAAGCGTTACAACCGGAGCCTGATCGTGTGAACCACTTCCGGCGATGCGACGTTTACGCTCAACAGGATGCATGTTCTTAGATTTTCCGCCGATGTAGGTTTCGTCAGCTTCGACCGTGCCAGTCAGTTTAGATCGCATAGGTTCTTGGCTCATACCGTAACGGATGCGGTGAGCCATAAACCATGCTGTCTTATATGTAAGCTCCAACTCGCGTGAAAGTTGTAAGGCACTAATGCCTTTCTTGCTTGAGCATATCTTATGGATAGCCATGAGCCATTTACCAAGCGGTATGCGTGATCCTTCAAAGATCGTGCCAACGGTTACAGTAAACTGCTTACGACACGTTGCACATTTCCACAATCCTTTGCGTCCGCCTTTCTCTCTTTTGCCATCCTCACCTTTACGACCGCCACTAACTGAATCGTCTTTGGCAATGAGGCGATAGACATTATAAGAACCGCAATCCTCACGCGGACAAAATGCTTCGCCGTTCCAACGCAGTTGCTCTAATTTCGTTCTTGCTTTATCATCGTCACCATACAACTTTGACAATTCGGTTAATGTTAATTTTTCCGTCATTAGATTTATCCTCTATTGACAAGGTAATAAAAGGAAATGGGTTTGTCAAGTATATAATTCCCGAACGCTCGAGGGGTTTTTATCACGAAGATCTTTTTGGGCTTTTTGTATTTACAAATAACAAATATCTTTTTAGGAGAACTATTATGAAACGTATCTTCAGTTTAATTGCGCTATTCACGGTTGCGGCGTTTATCGCTGCATGCGGCGGTGCGGCAAACAACGCACCCGCAAATAATTCAAACGCCAACACGGCGAAACCGATGGCCGCCGCCCCCACGGCCGACGCGTTACTCGATATGGAGAAAAAGGCGAGTGAAGCTTATGCCAAGGGCGACGGAGCCTATTTCGAAACGATGCTTTCCGATAAGGTGGTAATGTCGATGGGCAAGGATCGCATGGGTAAGGCGGCGATCGTCTCAATGATCAAAACCGCTAAGTGCGAAATGAAAGACGGCGTTAAACTTAGCGAGCCGCAGATGTCGAAGATCAACGACGATACCTACGCCTTTACCTATAAGAACGAGAGCACGGGCACCTGCACGGAAAATGGCAAGTCGATGGAAATGAAGCCCACTCGTGCCTCGACCATTTGGATTCGCAACGGTGACAAATGGCAGGCAGTCTGGCACGGTGAGAACGTAATAATGGCCGCCCCTACTGCCGGCGACAAGAAAGACGAAAAGGCTGCCGAACCCAAAAAGGAAGAACTTAAGAAAGAAGCTCCTAAGAAGGAAGAGGCTAAGAAAGAAGTTCCCAAGAAAGAGGAGCCTAAAAAGGACGATAAAGCCGGAGCGAACAGCAACGCTGCCGCTCCGGCTGCACCCGCGAAACTGACGCCTTCGCCCAACACGGATGCCCTCACCAAATTACACGCGGCCAGTTGGGAAGCTTTCCGCAATAAGGACGCCAAGGCGTTCGAGGGCATGATGGCCTCGACCTTCTCCGGTGTGGCTCCGGACGGCAGTTATCTCGCGAGCCGCGACGCGGCCATCAAGGAATGGACCGGCTCGGGCACGATGAAATGCGAGGGAATCACCAAGACGAGCTTTACCGAGGGTTTTGCACAGGCGATCAGCCCGACGGTTGAGATCCTCTTCGGCAAGGGCAATGCTGACGGCAAATGTGATGGACACGCCAACGGGGACCTCTGGACTGCCGCCGTTTACGTCAAAGACGGCGATGCCTGGAAACTTGCATATATGATGGAATCATTGCCGATGCCGGTTAAGTAAAACCTATCCGCATACAGCATTAATAAAGCCGCGATCTATTAACTTAGGTCGCGGCTTTTTTTTCGCAAATATCTTCGATTGTGATTTGGCAAAATCAAGAACAGGTGTATAGTGGGTCTGTTTCGCATTAAAAATTCTTGCACAAAAAGAGCATGGATCGACCGGCTGTTTTGTGCATTTGTCATCGATCTTATCGATTATTTTGACCAAAACAGGAGAAAAAGTATGAAACGTATCAGTATTATATCAATGACATTAGCCGCAGCAGCACTGTTTGCCGCATGCGGTGCCCCGGCGGGCAACAACGCCCCTGCCTCAAATAACACCAACACCGGAAACTCAAACGCCAACACCGCTAAGCCCGTCGCGGCGGCACCGACGAAAGAGGCTCTGATGACACTTGAAAAGGCCGGTTGGGAAGCTTGGAAAACCCGCGATGCTAAATGGACCGAAGACAATTATTCGGAAAAAGGCTTTAACCTCGGCAGCTCCGGACGCACCGACAAAGCGGCCATGATCAAGTCATATGCCACGCAGAAATGCGATATCAAAAGCTACTCGCTCTCGGATGACAAGATGCAAATGGCAGGGCCGGACGTAGCCATACTGACATACAAAGGGACTCAAGACGCGACCTGCGACGGCAAAAAGAGCCCTGCAAATGTATGGTCTGCGTCGGTCTATATCCGAGAAGGCGACAAGTGGTTGGCGGCTTTTTATGCCGAAGCTCCGATCGTCGATCCCAAAGCCGCTCCGGCAAAACCCACCGCTGCAGCTCCCGCGAAAAAGGACGATGCGAAACCTGCAGATGCGAAGCCCGACCCTGCGACCGACGCTTTACTAGCCGTCGAGACCAAGGCTTGGGAAGCATGGAAGAATAAGGACGCCAAAGGCCTCGACGATTTCGCGGGCAAAGATATGGTCTCGCTCGACTTTGCGACAGGCTGGACCGACCGTGCGGTTACGCTCAAACGCTGGGCCGACCCGACCTGTGATATCAAATCCTTTAAGCTGACCGACCCGGCGAGCGTCGCATACAACAGCGACTACGCTATGCTGACGTTCAAAGCGACGGTTGACGGCAAATGCGGCACCCTAGCCGTAACGCCAGAATGGGATGCCACGATCTACGCGAAAGAGGGCGGCGTTTGGAAAGGCTTAATGACAATGGGCGTACCGGCTAGCTAAATGCTTTATGCCAATCATAAAAGAGTCTGGGGCTTAGTGCTCCGGACTTTTTTACGGCATGAATGTTTGAATCTGCAGGTCTTTCCCGTCCGTCGAAACCGAGATCATTCCCCGCTCGCCTGTAGTCGTGACGTCTACTCCGGAGGCTTTCCAACGCTCAACGACATCTTTATGCGGATGTCCGAACGGCGATGTTCGCCCGACAGAGATGACGGCGTATTTGGCATTGACGGCATCAATAAATGCCTGTGTCGAAGACGTTCGGCTGCCGTGATGCGGCACCTTTATCAGATCGGCTCGCAACGTTCCGCCGCCGTTTATTAGGTCAGACTCTGCCGCTCGTTCGATATCACCAGTCAGTAGAAATGCGCGATTGCCGTAAGTTATACGTAAGACCACCGAATGATCGTTGTCCGAGACTGTGCTGGGATCAGCAACCCCATATGGGTATAAAACCTCAACGGTAACGTCATCAAATTTAAGAATATCCCCGCGGGCAACGATCTCTGTTGGAACACCACGCCTTTGCAGCATCTCCGCAAGCATTACAAAATCGGGGTCGTCCATCGGTGTCCTGCCAAAGACAGCCGAGCCGATACTAAAGTTTTTGGCAGCATCGACTAGTCCCTCGATGTGATCGGCATCGGCGTGCGTTGCCAAAATATGATCGATCCGCGAATAGCCTTTCGCCCATAAAACCTCGGATACGACCGCCTCACCGATGCTGCGTTTGTCCGGCTCAAACGTATCAGAGTCATCGTCTTTTTCGCGATAATTAAAGGTTCCGCCGCCGTCAACGAGCAGTGTCTGCCCGTCAGGAAAAGTCACGAGCGCGGAATCGCCTTGGCCTACATCAATAAAATCAATATGCAATCGCCCGTCTGCTCGCGGTGCACTGAACGGATGAAATATAACTGCCGCGATGAGTAATATCAGAATGCCCGATACAGCTAAAAGAATCCTGCGGGCGACGAATCGTGACGATGCTTTTATATCGAACGGTCGCGCTCTATTAACTGCTAGAGCGATTAAAATTATCGGCACAAAATACAAAAAGTAAATCGCGCGACCAGCACCGACATACGCCGGTAGGCGAAAGCCCGCCCAATTGATTGACGATAATAAACGAGGCAGACTGAGCATCAGCCAATTCGTAACATCAGCGATGGCATAGAACGGTGCCGCTAAAATAGAGCTAAAATGTCCCGCGACCGCTCCGATCACCGCCGCAAAACTTTCGATCGCAATAAACACTCCGACCCACAGATTTAGCAGCACCGAGCCGACCGAAACGCGGTGAAAATATATGACCGACAGCGGCAGCATACATATCTGCACGATCAGCGAGACGAGCAGGCCTTCGAAAATATACCGTACGATCTTTTGAACGCCCTCGCCGATGCGATTAGCCAAATACGGTGATTTGAATAGATTTGCCGACCATATCTGTCGCTTCGATTCAATATTCCACACGTCTTTTCGCCAGTAGAGCATTTCGCAGAACCGGCGCAACCAATTCGGCACATTCGGCGGAAAAGGAGTAGCCGCCGTCGGCGTCCAACTGCCAATATTATGCAGCATTTCAACTAGCGGATATGCAATTGCGACGATCGCTCCGACGCTTACAAATGTGAGCTGAAACGACGGGTTAAACAGATCAGATGGTCGCCAAACGAGCAGCATAAACGAACAAACCCCAAGCGAATTGAGCAGCGTCCCGCGTCGATGGATGGCGTAGGCAAACAGCACGACCGTAAACATTATCGACGCTCTTACGACCGGAACATCCGCCCCGACCGCGAGCGTGTTCGCCCACAACGCTCCGACCGTCACGCTAAATTGCAGCCAACGGTTCTTAGTGATCTGCCGCATAAAAAGCAGCAGCAAGCCGCCGATAAATGTAATATGCAGGCCGGAAATGACGAGAATGTGAAACGTCCCGCCTTCGCGAAATAGGTCGGCGGTGTCTTTGTCGAGGAAGTATTTGTCACCAAGCAGCGACGCGATCATCACCCCCGCGGCGGGAGTGCTGAGATTTTGGGAAAATGAGTCGATGAGAGCAGCTCGCTGGTCATAAACCCACGCAAGCTGCAGGAATACGCTCTCGTCCGCAATGTGCTCGATGAGCAATTGGCTCTTGACCGACGCGGTGGCGTCGATGCCTTGGCGGTCGAGCACCTCGCGTTTTGGCTGCACGCCGGGGTTAAGATATGCGTCCTCGCGTTCTAGCGCACATGCAACTCTGATCCGCGAGCCGTATTTCAGATTTGAAATTTGTGATTCGCCTTTGCCGCTCTGAACAAACAGCCTCACATTCCCCGACACTTTTCTGTCATTTCCGCGATAGCGAATACTCTCCGCTCGCAGCGTCAAAAAGTCGCCATCGACGGATCGCTCCGGCCGCCCGAGCAAAACGCCTTCGATCTCGACCGGCGAGCCTGAGAGAAACGTGCCGTTATCATAAAGCGTTCTTATGCGGTCATCCGCATTGTTTCGTTTCACCTCAGACTGAAATGAGATCGCTCCCGCTGAGATAAATGCTGTGGCGATCAGAATAGTCGCGGCTGCATTTTTCTTTAACAAAAACGCGAGAACGGCAGACAAAACCGCCACCCCGCACAAAACATTTATATCGAGGGAAACAAGATATGCGGTCAATATCCCTATCGCAAAACACACCGCAAGCAACATCATCGGTTGGCGGTTAAATATTGTGCGGTCTGTAGCTTCGGACATTGGTGTGGGATTATTCTGTGCGGATAAATTGGCGAAATGCGGCAAAACGGCTTTCGCTCACGCCGCGTATCAACATCAGGCCTTCCGGCCACCGAAATGGGCCATTCTGTTCACGAAAAGCGACGATAGCCTCGGCAGTCTTGCGTCCGATGCCGGGAAGCTTTTCGATCTCGGCGGCAGATGCGGTGTTGATGTTTATCGAGTTAGCGGAGGTGGTATTTTGCACCGGTGGGTCATAAACCACACGAGACGAGCACGATGCAATTAAGCAAATAAAAATTATCAGCACCAGGGTTCTAAATAACATTTTCGGTAATGATAGTTATTTAATGGCTAATCGCCAAACGCGATTTCTTATTTTTCGTGACTTTCGGGTATTTCGTGGTTACTGCTTAAGTATCATCCCCAAGCGCGCCTTCTTCGATGTCCTGCAGGTCTTCGTAAGCTTTGGTGAGAATGGCACGGGCACGGGTCGAGCCGTCCATTTCGCCGATGTAGCCTTCGCGGACCATGGCGTCGAGGATGGCGGCGGCACGGCCGTAGCCGATACGCAGGTGGCGCTGGAGCAAACTGGTCGAGGCACGTTTTGCCTGCACAACGCATTTGAGCGCGTCTTGAAACAAGGGGTCGCGGCGTCCGGGCAGATCTCCGCTGTCGTCGAGCTCCTCTTCGGTTTTGGTGATGGTGGTGTCGTATTCGGGACGGCCTTGGGCCTTGATGTGATCGACGACCTTGCCGATCTCAGTCTCATTTACAAACGCTCCGTGCACACGCGTTACGTTTGAGTTGCCCGGCGGCAAAAATAGCATATCGCCATTGCCCAGCAGAGCCTCGGCACCATTGCCGTCGATGATCGTACGGCTGTCAACCTTTGACGAGACACGGAAAGAGATACGCGACGGGAAATTTGCCTTGATGAGACCCGTAATGACATCAACGCTCGGACGCTGGGTCGCAAGCACCAGATGAATACCGACCGCACGCGCCATCTGAGCGAGCCGCGTGATCGATTCCTCAACATCCTTGCCCGACACCATCATCAGATCGGCAAGCTCATCGATGATAATGACGATATACGGCAGTTTGCGAAACGGATCGCCATTGTCGTCGAGACGGCCTTCTTTCAGATAGCCTTTTATCTTTTCGTTGTAGCCGTCGATGTTGCGAACGCCGTAACCGGCGAGGTCTTTGTAACGGCGTTCCATCTCGGTCACCGCCCATTTGAGCGAGGTCGCCGCACGTTTAGGGTCGGTGATGATCGGAGCAGAGAGATGCGGGATGTCAGCATAAAGACCAAGCTCCAAACGCTTAGGATCGACCATGATGAATTTAACTTCGTCGGGCTTTGCCTTAAACAAGATCGACATCACGAGTGTGTTAACGCCGACGGATTTACCTGCCCCAGTCGCACCGGCGATAAGCAGATGCGGCATCTTGGCGAGATCGGCGGCGTAATGAACGCCATCTATAGTCTTGCCGAGAGCGAGCGTCAGCAAAGACGTCTGGTCTTTGAACTTAGGCGACTCGATCACCTCGCGAAGCTGGATCACCTCGCGCCGCTGATTTGGCACCTCAATACCGACGAAAGCCTTGCCCGGAATTCGGTCGATGCGGATCGAAGGGGCTTTTAACGCGAGACACAGGTCATCGACGAGAGCTGTAACACGCGAATATTTGACGCCCGCAGCTGGCTTGAATTCAAACGTCGTCACGACCGGGCCGGGAGCGATATGCACGACCTTGCCCGGCACGTTAAACTCGGCGGTCTTTTTTTCGAGCATCGTCGCGAGCTCTCGCAGCTCTTTTTCGTTGTGCTTCGTCGCCGCATCCGGCTTTGTCAGCATCGACGGATCAGGCAGCACGTAGCTGTCGTAATTTTGCGTGCTGACCAGGGGAGACCCTGCGATCTCATCGTCATCGAATGTCGGCGCGTCATCTTCAGGCTCGACAGGCTTTTGCTTTGCTTTAGCGACGATCTCTTTGATATCCGGCAGTGGCTCGCTGTCGAGAACCGTCTTGTAAGGATCTTCTTCGCTGACGTTTTCTATGGTCGGTATCGACGGCTCGTCGTCAAACAAAGGCTCAACCCGTCCCGCCGTAGCACGATTTGCCAGAGCCTCGATATCGGCAACCGAGATAGTCGGCGGCACGGTATTGAGAGATATTTCGCGACGTTCACGTCTCTTGTCGGCACGCAGCTTGGCAGCTCCTATTTCGTCGGAGCGGCCGTCACGGCGTTTGTTCCACCATTCTTCAAATCGTATCCGCACATTATCCCAGGCCACATCAAAATGGCTAAGGAAACCGGCGAGCGTGAAATTCGTAATAAGAATGACTGACGAAATAAATATCGCCGCAAGCAAAATACCCGCTCCGATCCGCCCAATGAAATGTGCTATGCCCTGTGCAGCGGCCTCGCCAACGATCGCACCGCCTTCGTAACCGCCGAAAAGCGAAGCGAGTCCGGCAAGCGAGATCGCGAAAAATATAAATCCGCCGACCCGCAAAGCACTCGGGATAAGCGTATTTGCCTGAAACACACGCCACGCGATCAGCCCGATCAATGCAGGAAAAAGATATGCCGTCCAGCCAAATCCGCTGATCAGCACCGCCGCGATATTCGCCCCGACCGGCCCGATCCAGTTATGCGTCGTCGAACCGTTGCCCGTCGAGATAAACGAACGGTCACTTGGGCTGCTCGTCACCAGACACAGCAGCACCAGCAAAGCCACCGCCGCAACGATGATCGCAACCACGTCGTTCCAATGCGAATGCTTCGCCGCCTTGCCGCTCTTTTTCTTAAGCAGAGTGGTGCCGTCGGCAAGACAAAAATTTATGTCGTCGTCCTTATAGACCTCATTGCATGTCGGGCAAGTTTTCATGTTTTCGTAAATCGAAAAGCGTAAATAATTAATCGATTGCGGCTTTTCCGCTCTATTTGCGGAAAAGCTATGCTTTTCCGATGGTCACTGACCTTGTTCTGCGGCTATGCCACCGCTGACTTTTTATATACGAGTACTTTTTTTATAAATTCATCTATATCGCCGTCCAACACGCCGTCAACGTCTGATGTCTCATGCTTTGTCCGCGTGTCTTTGACCAATCTATACGGGTGCAAGACATAATTGCGTATCTGCGAACCGAACGAAATATCCTGTTTTGTTGCCTCGAGTTCGGATGCCGACTCGCGGCGTTTCTCGAGTTCGAGCTCATAAAGTTTTGACCGCAGCACGTTCATTGCAACCGTCTTGTTCTGCAGCTGCGAACGCTGATTCTGACATGTTACAACAATATTGGTCGGAATATGCGTGATCCTAACTGCGCTGTCAGTGACATTTACATGCTGGCCGCCCGCACCGGACGAGCGATAGGTGTCGATCCGCAAGTCCTTGTCGTCAATGATGACCTCGATGGTCTCGTCGATCTCAGGCGAGACGAACATCGACGCGAACGATGTCTCGCGGCTGCCGCCCGAGTTGAACGGCGATATCCGCACCAGACGATGCACGCCCGCCTCGGTCGCCATCAATCCGTAGGCATAATCACCCTCGACGCGAAACGTCGCCGATTTGATGCCCGCCTCGCTGCCCGATTGCTCGTCGAGTATCTCCGCCTTAAACCCTTTCTTTTCGCACCAACGCAGATACATCCGCAGCAGCATCTGCGCAAAATCCTGTGCGTCCGTCCCGCCCGCACCAGCCTGTATCGAGCAGATCGCATTATTCGCGTCCGTTTCGCCCGACAGCAAACTCTCAGTCTCAGCCAGGCCGACCTCTTTTTCTAAACGGTTTATGAGTTTATTAAGTTCGACCGCAGAATCCGGGTCCTCTGCCGCGAATTCAAATAAAACCTCAGCATCGGACAAGCCCGTATCGAATGCAGCCTGTCGCGACAAAGCCTTTTCCAAAAAACTCCGCCGCTGAACGACCTTTTGAGCTTTCTCCTGATCGTCCCAAAAACCCGGCTCCGACAGCATTGATTCCGATTCGTCTAACTCTTTCCGTTTGGCAGGCGCGTCAAAGAAACCTCCCAAGTTGGGTAACTTTGTCTTTGATCTCTTCGAATTTTGTTTGTAGGTCTGTGAGTTCCATTATTTCTTATCTAAAATATAAGCGACTGAATGCAGACGGATTTCGCTAAATCTCATGTAATCGATATTACCTTCTACATCAATCATTCCTTTTTCTACCAAACCCTTTAATCGCATCAAGTAGTAAGTATCGGGAATTCCTAAAATTTCTTTGTCTAGTTTTCCCATTGAAAAGCCAATGATCGCTGCGGTCTTCCTAAAAACCTCTGTCGTCTGGCCTAGTAAGGCTTCATCTATCGTCTCGATCTGTTCATCAGTCAGTTGAGCAATCAGAGCTTCTTGCTCTGGGGTTAGCGGATCAGGAAGACTCGGAATTTCTTTCATCATTGATCTTTTTTCGCTCGCGAAAACTAAAAATTAACAGGCCAACCGTCATTACCAAACACAACCATCCAAACCAATCACCATAATGCACATAAAATGTCTGCAAACCGTCGCTTTTTGACACAGACCAAACTCGTGTGTCTTCTTGATACGCCGAGGTCGGATCTAAAACCGCGCCTTTTTCGGTGATATACGCAGTTATGCCTACGTTGGTGACGCGAAGCACCGGCCTGTTGGTCTCGACTGCTCGAAATACAGCGTTTGCCAAATGCTGCCGCAACACAGGCGTTGGCCCTAGATAGCCGTCGTTGGTCATTTCAATTATCAAATCGGCATCGTCAGCCACATAACGCCGCGAAAGCTGGCCGAAATGCGACTCGAAACAGATCATCACGCCTGCTTTAGCATCTCCAAGCGGCAGTTGATCGTATTCGCGGCCGTACGAAAAATTCCCGACAAATCCAGGTACGATGCCTTCTAATAGCGGCGGAACGGCCTCGCCAAACGGTAACAGGAAAATTTTATCATATTCGGCGATCTCGCTTCCCGTCGAACCGACCATCACTGCTGAGTTAAAATACTTGCCATTCGTCTTGTCCGGCTCAGCGGAATTAAAGAGTACGCTGACATTGTTGCGAGTCGCAAAACCATCGATAAACGCCTGGAACTCGCGGTCGTCCTCATACATAAAATTCATCGGCGACTCTGGCAGGATGACGGTTATCGGCGTATTGCTTGTCGTTCGAACTTTCTTGATCTCGATCTCAGCAAGGTCTATCTGACGCTGCCGCAACTGCTCTAGTTTTCGCGAGTCGAGTCCGGACATCGGCACGTTTGGCTGTATCCCGATCACCGATGCCGATACCGGTTTGCCGGACGTTTTAGTTTCATTGCCCGACCCGACATAGGTCGTCAGGATCGCAAACCATATCCAAAATATCGCTATCGCCGCATAGAGAGTGTATTTGTGGCCGACCGTGATAAGCCGCAGATTGCTCCAAAACAGGAATGCATTAAATATCACTACTACGCCACCGACCAGATACACGCCGCCCGTCGATGCAAGCTGCACCATGTCACCGTGGAACGCCTGCGAATACCCGATCGCATTCCAGTTGTTGCCCGTCAGCCAGTAACGCAGGAATTCCGTGACCACCCAAATAAATGGTGTCGCAAGTATCGCGATGCTTCCAAATCGTCGCAGAAGTATTGAAAAGATAGCGGCAAATGCCGCAGGAAATAACCCCACGATGAGCGAGACAAAAATCATCCCGCTATATGCCAGCCACGATGGAAACCCTGCGTAAGTTATCGGGGCAAACGTCAGCCACCAGCAAGTGCCGAAAAAGAATATTGTCCCGAACAGCCATCCAAGGACAAATGACTTTGCCGTTGACGTCTGCTCACGCTCGATCGCCCACATCAGCGGGATCAGTCCAAACCACGCCAGATACCACAATTCAAAATTCGGAAACGCAAGCATCAGCATCACCGCAGAAACGACGGCGAGCAAGGCATTTTGCCATGACGGAAATAATTGCGAGGGGCGTGGCAATCTCATTCACGTCATTCTAACAGAAAATCATTCACGAGGTCGGACGGTCAAAACCGGTCATTGGACAATTTTTGTCATTCAAAACTGACAGATTACGTCATATTCGGTCAAAGCGAACGATATATCGTTCAAATTGAACACCGGCATTTGAATACAGCTAGTCAGACGGTTCAATAATGTTCAGAATGAACGAAAACATGGCAATTTGTTCAACCTCAATAAATTAGGGCGCTTAAAAGAGGAAAGTCCGGCTTTCACCGGACTCTAAAGGAAGGACAACTGGAGGAACGCTCGGAAGGGTTACGAGCACAGTGGCAAACTACGCTCGGAGAAGTGATGGCGGCGGGGTCTTGATCAGAGTGACTCAAGCTAGCCACTGCTCTAGTAAGCACG
>JAYVOS010000456.1:0-3247 GCA_043757775.1 Chloracidobacterium sp.
GAATTTCCTCTCGGGTTGCTGACTGTCGTGACGGGCGTTTCCGGTTCGGGCAAATCCACGCTGGTCGAAGAGATCCTTTATCCGGCTCTCTACAAACACGTTTACAAATCGGCCGTCGAGCCGCTCGAGCACGACTCTATCGAAGGTCTGGAGCTTGTCGATAAGATCATCGAGATCGACCAAAAGCCTATCGGACGCACGCCGCGTTCTAATCCGGCGACGTTCACGGGTCTGTTTACGCCGCTCCGCGAGCTGTATGCGATGCTGCCGGAGTCGCGGGTTCGTGGCTATAAGTCGGGCCGTTTCTCATTCAATGTTAAAGGCGGTCGCTGCGAGGCGTGTGAGGGCGGCGGGATGAAACGCATCGAGATGAACTTCCTGCCGGATGTATATGTGACGTGCGACGTGTGCCGCGGTCATCGGTATAATCGCGAGACGCTCGCGGTCAAATTCAAAGGCCACTCGATCGCGGATATGCTCGACACAACCATCGAAGACGCCTTGCCGCTGCTCGAAAACATCCCTGCGATCAGAAAGGTTCTGCAAACGCTGCTCGATGTCGGCCTCGGGTACATCAAGATCGGCCAGTCGTCCACCACCTTGTCCGGCGGCGAGGCTCAACGCATCAAGCTCGCCAAGGAACTCTCAAAACGTGCGACCGGCAAAACCATCTACATCCTCGACGAACCGACGACCGGCCTTCATTTCGCCGACGTGCACAAGCTGCTCGACGTGCTCCAGCAGCTCGTCGATACCGGTAACACCGTCATCGTCATCGAGCACAACCTCGACGTCATCAAATCCGCCGACTACATCATCGACCTCGGCCCCGAAGGCGGCTCCGGCGGCGGCAAGATCGTCGCGACAGGCACGCCCGAACAAGTCGCCAAGGTTAAAAGATCGTTTACCGGTCAGGCCTTGAAAGCGGTGTTAAAGTAAGCGGTCGCGAGGCACAAGCCCCCACGAAGTCGTTGCTAATCGTTCAATTCGTAAATCGAGCACTGAGCGATGTCAGATGAACGCGGAGCACAAACAGTTGATCAAAATGCTCCGACACCTGATAGCTGAGCACAAACACTTCACCTCTGACCTTGTGAAGTTGGTTGCTGAGTACAAACACTTGACCTCTGACCTTGTGCAGTTGGTTGCGGAGCACAAACACTTGACCTCTGAGTTACGTTCGACCGCTTCTGACCTCAAACTGATCGTTCCAGACCCAATTTCAGTGACTGCTGACCACTGACAACTGACTACCGACAACTGACAACTGCCCAAATCACTGCTTGACTATTAAACATACAGGCGTATTATCAATAAACCGAAGCATTTTCACGGTTAATTCTAAAAATAGGAGGTTCATACATCACTATGAACGATAAAAATCGCAGAAACCTCGAATCCGGCCAGCGTTGCCGTCAATGGATAGTAGATTTCGTCGCGCTCATTCCGGCCGGCAGCATGTTCGCAGGTAAAACGGCCTTGCTTACGGCGTATGTCAATACTCTCGAAACGATCGCCGGAGTGATCGAATCATTCGTCGGCGAAGGCCTCTCTGCCACCGATGTCAAAGGCTCCGAACGTCTCGACCTGCTCGACATTATGGCCAAGGTCCGGCACGCCGCCCGCAGCGCCGAAGCCGATATTCCCGGCACTCGCGACCGCTATCGCTACACCACGACCATGTCGCACCAGGACCTGCTCGCCGCCGGACGCAGCTTTGCCGCAGGCGGAGCCGCCGATCAAGCCTTGCTCGAAAGCTACGGTGCTCCTATCAAATGGGACCAAGCCTGCACCACCGCCAGCGACGCCTTCGAAGCCTCTTTCGGCCAACAAGACTCCGCCGTCGGCAGCCGCATCGCCAAAAACGCCGAGTTTGCCGACACCATGTCCCGGATGGTCGCCGTCAAATCCACCATCAACAACATGGTCCCAAACTTCGCCGCCGGCAACCCCGGCGCCATCGCCGCCTGGCACGCCGCCGCCCACGTCGAATCCGCCCCAAAACTGAAACTGAAACCGCCAACGCCGTAGGTTTAGTTATGAAAATAGTTGCGATGTGAAAGCTTTTGAACATATGGAATCAATCTTTAACGCGCCGAACGCAGATAATTCGGCAGCAGAACCTCAAGCCTACGATTATGACGGGCTTGTCCTCGATTGCCAGACATGCCGCACGGAACGATCAATGTATGAGACGACCATCTATAGATTCTCGACGATCTTAAGAGTGATTGGATTCTTTTTCATCGCCCCGTCTGTCTTCGGGATTATAATGGCTGCCTTCTCGCTGGTGTCAAGCTTCGTAGCGAGCATGGCGAACAGATGGGGAGGTCCGAGTATGTCCGAAGCTGCCGGGCTCGGGTTCCTTGTGGGCTTCAGTTTTTCAGTGGGGCTCGCGATATGGTCTCTACTCGCCGGAACGATTGGCTGGATCTTTTGGATGAACCGAAAAGTATGGAAGTGTGTGATATGCGGGCATTTCATCGATCGAGATTGAGATTAAAGGGTTTGGGGTTAGTCCTGCAAACCAAACGTCACCCTGCGACGAATACGGCGAACTATAGAATTCAACTTACTTCTCCAGAAACCTTAGCAATTCCCTTTTTACAGTCGTCGGTCATACGGGCGGCGGCGGCGTTGGTTCGCCGTATTTGTATGGGAACCGTGATAGAATAAGAGCATGTTGGGAAACTACATATTGAGTGATTACGTCGAGATCGCCCTTGAGCAGGCCGAGTACGACAAGCTTGAGGACGCCACATTTGCTGGGCGCATACCTTCGTGCAAGGGTGTGGTTGCTTTTGCCAAGACTCTGCGGGAATGTGAAAACGAACTCCGCTCAACACTCGAAGACTGGGTTTTGGTCGGGCTGAAGCTGGGACATGAATTGCCGGTTATGGCTAACCTAAACCTCAACCGTGCACCTGCGTATGTGGAATCCGTGTAAACGAAGCGACTTTGTCCGTCGCCTGCGACGTATCGGTTTCGATGGTCCATACTCTGGATCAAAGCATCAGTTCATGACACTCGGCCACAGCCGCCTCACAGTTCCTTCAAATTCGGAATATTCGGTTCCACAGTTGAAATTTATGCTCCGCGAGATCGCCGAAATCATTGGCCGCGAAATCTCTGCGGACGAATGGAACAAACTAAAGTAACCTCACCGCGTTACTTAGGAAACCTTACTTCTCCAAAAACTTAGCAATTCTCTTTTTACAATCGTCGGTCATGCGGGCGGTGGCGTTGG
>JAYVOS010000457.1:0-3225 GCA_043757775.1 Chloracidobacterium sp.
CACGGCATCGTCGGCGGCCAGATCGGCGTTGGCACCGGTATGGCGTATGCTGCTAAATACAAAAATACCGGGCAGATCGCACTCTGTTTTTTTGGCGAGGCAGCGGTCAATCAGGGCATTTTTCACGAATCGCTAAACATGGCCCAGCTATGGAAACTCCCCTGTATCTATATCTGCGAAAACAATCAATACGGAATGGGAACGTCGCAGGAGCGTGCGATGAGCTCGCGAAGCATTGCCAAGAAAGCCGAAGCGTTTGAAATGGCGAACGAATTTGTAGATGGAATGGACGTGATGGCTGTGCGCGATGCGACGCTCAGAGCGATCGAGCGTGCTAGAAAAGACGGTTCGCCAACTTTGCTTGAGGTTAGAGCTTACCGTTACATGGGCCATTCGATGTCAGATCCCGGCAATTACAGGACACGCGACGAGATATTGAAATATCAGGAACGAGACCCGATCGTTCTGTTTATGGACAGTCTGAAAGAAGCAAAAGTATTAGGCGACAAAGATTTTGAAAAGATAGAAGCAGAAGCGGCTGAGGCAGTAGCGAGTGCTGTGAAATTTGCCGACGAAAGTCCGCTGCCGGACGAGAGCGAATTGTTGGAAAACGTTTACGCGTAAAGTTACTATATTAATATGGCGGTAATGACGATTCGCGACGCTCTAAATCAAGCGTTGCGTGAAGAAATCTTAAGAGATGAGAACGTCTTTGTGATGGGCGAAGAAGTCGCGGAATACGACGGAGCTTATAAGGTCACGCGTGGTCTGTGGAAAGAGTTTGGCGACAAACGCGTTATTGACACTCCGATCACCGAGCTTGGCTTTGCATCGGTAGGTGTTGGTGCGGCGATGGCGGGATTGCGGCCTGTGATAGAGTTTATGACGTGGAATTTTTCGATACTCGCGGCCGATCAGATCATAAATCACGCCGCGAAAATGCTCTATATGTCCGGCGGACAGTTCAAGGTTCCGATCGTTTTTCGCGGACCAAACGGCTCGGCTTATCAGGTTTCGTCCCAGCACTCGCAGGCTCTCGAATCATTTTACGCAAACTTTCCTGGACTGAAAGTCGTGATGCCTTCGACAGCGGCTGATGCTAAGGGCTTATTAAAATCTGCGATCCGCGATGACAATCCGGTGATGTTTCTCGAACAAGAGCGGATGTATGGCCTCAAGGGCGAGGTGCCTGAGGACGAAGACTTCACGATCCCGCTCGGTGTGGCCGACGTAAAGCGCGAGGGCACAGACTGCACGATCGTCGCCCGTTCGATGACGGTGCCGATGGCTTTGCAGGCGGCAGAACTACTTCAGACTGAGTTTGACGTCTCGTGCGAGGTCATCGACCCTCGAACGATCAAACCGCTCGATATCGAGACAATCTCAACCTCGGTCAAAAAGACCAATCGTCTGGTCATAGCCGAAGAGTCACATTCATTTGCCTCGGTGGGGGCCGAGATCTCGTATCAGATCATGGACACGACATTCGATTATCTTGACGCTCCTGTCAAACGCATCTCGTGTGCCGAAACGCCGATGCCTTATGCGAAAAATCTTGAGGCTTTAGCACTTCCGGATATTGCGAAAATCGTCGCGGCGGTGAAAGAAGTTTGTTACCTTTAATTGATACTTTTTGACGAATTATATGGCTGAAAAATTTTTAATGCCGAAACTCTCGCCCACGATGGAAGAGGGACAAATTGCGCGTTGGGTCAAGAACGAGGGCGACAGCTATGACTCCGGCGAAACGCTCGCCGAAGTCGATACCGACAAAGCGACGATGGAAATGACCGCCCTTTCCGGCGGCACGCTCCTTAAAATTATCAAAGGTGCAGGTGAAACCGCCTTGCTTGGCGAGGCCATCGCGATCATCGGTAAAGCTGGCGAGGATATTTCTGCATTGCTGAGCGAGGTCTCTTCGAACGGGTCTGCCAAGAAAGAAGAGGAGAGTAGGAGCCGAGTTGAAGAGGTGACATCTCCGCCGGTTGCCGCTACGATTGAGCTTGCGAAAACTCAGATCGCAGCCGCTACAATTCCGCAATCCGCAATCCGAGATCCCCAGTCAAATGGCCGTCTCATTGTCTCGCCGATCGCTGCAAGAATGGCGGCGGAAAACGCGATTGACCTCAAGACGATTAACGGATCGGGGCCGAACGGACGCATTATCAAGCGAGATATCGAGGATGCGTTGTCGGGCGATGGGTCGCCTGCTGTTTCAAGCCAAACGGTATTTACACCGTCGACGGTTGTCGGAGCTTCGGCTTATACCGAGGAAAATACGTCGAAAATGCGGCAGATCATTGCGAGCCGTCTGGCCGAATCGATCGGGCCGATACCGACGTTCTATCTGACGGTTGAGATCGAGATGGACGCTTGTTTTGAGCTTCGCAAACAGGTCAATACCTCTGTCAAAGAGGATCAAAAGATCAGCGTCAACGACATTGTGGTGAAAGCCGCCGCGATGTCGCTCATCAAACATCCGTTTGCAAACTCGTCCTACCACGACAAAACGATCCGCTTTTATCAGCAAGCCGACATCGGCGTCGCGGTCGCTATTGACGAAGGCCTGATCACGCCCGTCATTCGCGGAGCCAATCTCAAAGGCTTTCTCGAAATATCGGCTGAGATCAAAGACCTAGCCGCCAAGGCAAAGGCGAAAAAGCTACAACCGGAAGAATATACCGGAGCAACATTTTCGATCTCAAATCTCGGGATGTTTGGCATCAAAGAGTTCACCGCGATCATCAATCCGCCCGAAGCGGGCATCTTGGCAGTCGGCGGAGCGGCGCAGACGCCGGTCGTGCGTAACGGCGAGATCGTCGTTCGCAATATAATGATTGTCACGATATCCTGCGATCATCGAGTGATCGACGGTGCGACGGGTGCGAAATTCCTACAGACGTTCAAGCAAATGCTCGAACAGCCGGGGATGATGCTGGCCTGACGTGACAACCCGCGAATCATCCGCTTCACCATATCTGGCACTGATCGCCGTTCAGGTCTTTTTCGGCTCGTTTCCTGTCATCGGAAAGGTCGTGCTCAAAGCAATACCTGCACTATCCCTCGTGGGGTTTCGTGTAGGCATAACGGCCCTAGTTCTAGTTATATTTCAGACATTTCGCGGTCGAGTCTGGCTCAAGAAAAAAGATGATTACTGGCGGCTCGGAGTTTTGAGCCTGTTTGGAGTAGTCTTTAATCAGCTTCTTTTCGTCAACGGACTTTCAT
>JAYVOS010000458.1:0-3218 GCA_043757775.1 Chloracidobacterium sp.
ACTGCCGTCAAGATGCAGACGAGCACCAATAGCACTGACGGCAAGCTATACCAAGACCAGTCTTCCTGCTTGCCGAAAATTGTGACGATCGTCCCGCCAAATTTGATGCCGACCCACGCCGTCGCAAACGCAGCTACATACAATTGCCCCTCGGCCCCGATATTGAGCAGGCCGCAACGAAACGCCACCGCGACCGCAAGCCCCGTAAAGATAAGCGGCGTAGCCAAAAACAGCGTGTAGCCGAGATCATTGAGCGAGCCAAACGAATTGCCGATTAGTTGATAAAAAGTGGTAAACGGATTATCGCCGATCAGCAGGACAATTATCCCGCCGACGACAAATGCCGCCAAAACAGCGACGAGAGGCCATAGAACTTCGCGAAAAAGATTTTTCATTTCTTCGGTAGCATTGGCACCGGGTCGGAGCGTCTCTACAATTTCATAAAAATTTAATAAGGTGCGTCAATAAATATAACTGACAACTGCATAAGTGTCACCTGAAAACGCACTCAAATTTGATTTAAATATTAAAAAGTTGACAAATCTTATACTTGACAATACTACACTCATATTTTATTATTCACTTAGACTAACTGCGAGGTCTTAGAGTTATGAAATTCGATAAATTTACCATCCGCGGCCAGGAAGCCGTCCAAGAAGCAATTGGTGTAGCCGAAAAAAATCAAAATCAACAGGTCGAGCCTGAACACCTGCTTGCAGCAATGCTTGAGCAAAAAGAGGGTGTCGTCAAACCAATTTTGGGCAAGATCGGAGCTAATGCACAGACTGTTGTTGGCGAAATTCAGGCGGCATTAGCAAAATTTCCGCAAGTTACAGGCGGGCAGCAGTATTTCAGCTCGCGGACAAATACGATCTTTCAGGCCGCCCAGAAAGAAGCCGAAAAAATGCAGGACGAATATCTCTCGACCGAGCATCTACTGCTTTCGATAGCCGATGAAAAAGACGGCGATGCGGGGCGGATATTGCGTTCGAATGGCATCACTCGCGACGACCTCGAAAAGGTGATCACAGATATGCGCGGCGGTTCGCGGATAACCGATCCTAACGCCGAAGAGAATTTCAAATCACTTGAGAAATATGCTCAAGACCTTACCGAACGTGCCCGCAAAGGCAAGCTTGATCCGGTCATTGGCCGCGACGAAGAGATCCGCCGGGCGATACAAATATTGTCGCGTCGAACAAAAAATAACCCTGTCCTGATCGGCGAGCCGGGTGTTGGTAAGACCGCAATTGTCGAGGGACTTGCCCAGCGAATCGTTTCCGGCGATGTCCCTGAGACACTGAAAAATAAGCGGCTCGTATCGCTCGATCTGGGGGCGATGCTCGCGGGTGCGAAATATCGCGGCGAATTCGAAGACCGTCTGAAAGCCGTCCTTAACGAGATCGAAAAGGCTGAGGGACAGATAATCCTCTTTATCGACGAGCTTCATACACTTGTCGGAGCCGGAGCATCAGAGGGCTCTATCGACGCTTCGAACATGCTCAAACCTGCTCTCGCACGCGGCACTCTGCGTGCCGTCGGTGCGACGACGCTCGCTGAATATCAGAAATACATTGAAAAGGACAAAGCCCTCGAACGCCGTTTCCAGCAGGTCTATGTCGGCGAACCGACGGTCGAGGATACGATCGCGATCCTTCGTGGGTTGAAAGAAAGGTACGAGGTGCATCACGGTGTCCGTATTAAAGACGCCGCGATCGTCGCCGCTGCAACGCTTTCAAACCGCTACATTACCGACCGTTTTTTGCCGGATAAAGCCATCGATCTGATCGACGAAGCCGCATCGCGAATTCGTATCGAGATAGATTCGCTCCCGCAGGAGATCGATGTGCTTGAGCGCGAGATACTCCAACTTGAGATCGAGCGTCAGGCGCTGTCGCGTGAGACCGATAAAAAATCAAAAGAGCGTCTCGACGACATCGAGAAACGCATAGCCGACCTCAACGAAAAATCGTCCGCAATGAAAGCAAAGTGGCAGTCGGAAAAAGACGAGATCGAAAAGATGCGCACCGCTAAGGGCGAACTTGAGCAGGCAAAACTCGAGCTCGAACAGGCCCGACAGGCGGGCGATCTGACCAAAGCCGCCGAGATACAATACGGCCGCATTCCCGATCTCGAAAAACTGCTTGAGGCCGAGCAGGCGCATCTTGCCGAGCTGCAGCAGGACGGCGTCTATCTAAAAGAAGAGGTTGATGAAGAGGATGTCGCTGAGGTCGTCGCCAAATGGACCGGCGTGCCTGTCTCGAAAATGCTCGAGGGCGAGATGCAAAAGCTCGTCAATATGGAATCCGGCCTTCGCAAACGTGTGATCGGCCAGGACGAGGCTCTTGAGGCAGTAGCGAACGCCGTTCGACGTGCACGTGCAGGTCTGCAAGACCCAAATCGCCCCGTCGGATCTTTTATATTCTTAGGCCCAACAGGCGTCGGTAAAACCGAAACCGCTCGTGCACTTGCAGAGTTTATGTTCGACGACGAGCGGGCGATGATCCGGCTCGATATGTCGGAATACATGGAAAAACACGCCGTCGCACGTATGATCGGTGCCCCTCCGGGATACATCGGCTACGAAGAGGGCGGACAATTGACCGAAGCCGTCCGCCGCAGGCCGTATTCGGTAATTCTTTTCGATGAGATCGAAAAGGCACATCCGGATGTATTCAACGTGCTGCTCCAAATTTTGGACGACGGCCGCCTGACCGACAGCAAGGGCCGCGTTGTAGATTTCAAAAACACGGTTCTTATAATGACGTCCAATCTTGGTTCGCGTGAGATACAGGCCGCGCAGGAAAATCCGCTTGCCGACCGCGATATCCGAAAAGACGTGCTGCAAGTGCTTCGCGATCATTTCAAACCGGAGTTTTTGAACCGCATCGACGACATCGTCGTGTTCGAACAATTAAGCCGTGAGAATATCGCAAAGATCATCGACGTTCAGCTCGAAAAGCTTCGCAAGAATCTCGACGAACGCGGTATCACTATCGAGCTCGACGATACCGCGAGAGATCTGATCGTTGCTGAGGGTTACGATCCGGTTTACGGTGCACGACCGCTCAAGCGGGCGATACAGACGCTTGTGCAAAATCCGCTTGCCGTCAGCCTGCTCAAGGGCGACATCGCAAGCGGCCAGACCGTAAAGGTAACGGCTGAAAACGGTGAGATGAAATTCGTCCCGACAGCGACAGGTGCACAAGCCCGCGCGT
>JAYVOS010000459.1:0-12012 GCA_043757775.1 Chloracidobacterium sp.
GGACTTGCTAAAATTGAAGAACCTTTGAAAGGTTTGAAACAGGGGGAGCGAGTCAAGTTTTTGAAAAATAAATTATAAATGATGACACTGACTTTGAGACTTCATAGACTATTCAATGAACAGAGGCGTTATTATTTTCCATTCGACCAACATGAAAAAGAAATACCGGAAAATGGCATTTATGTAATTTTCGAAAACGGAGAGAAATTTGGCGAATTAGATCGAATCGTCCGAATAGGAACTCACACAGGTGATAGACAGCTTCGTTCTAGGCTGAACCAGCACTTTGTAAAAGAAAATAAGAACAGAAGCATCTTTAGAAAAAATATTGGTCGTTGCATCTTGAATAAAGACAAAAGCTATTATTTACCTTTATGGGAACTTGAAAGGACAGCAAGAGCGGATAAAGAAAGGAATTTAAAACTACTTGATTTAGACTTTGAAAGGCAGGTTGAGAAAAAGATAAGTGATTACATACAGGCCAATCTGTCGTTTTGTGTTTTTCAGGTGGAAAGTAAAGACCGAAGACTTTTTTGGGAAAGTAAATGTATTTCAACCATTGCAAAATCAAATGAACTGAAACCTTCAAAAAATTGGCTGGGTAATTATTCACCAAAGAAAAAAATAAGAGCCGCGGGACTTTGGCAGGTGAACGAACTGTATAATGACGAATTGACCGAGGAAGAATTTAACGAATTAAGTCTATTGGTATCGACAATATGAACATCAATGACACTGCTCCTGACTTCACCTTAACTGACGGGGACGGCAATGCGTGGACGCTTAGCGACTACAAAGGCAAAACTGTCGTGCTGCTCTTTTACCCGGGCGATAATACGCCGGTCTGCACGGCGCAGCTTTGCTCGGTTCGCGACCATTGGTCGGAGTATCAGGCGACCGGAGCCGAGGTCGTCGGTATTTCTACAGACACCGTCGAATCGCATAAGGGATTTGCGGAGAAAAATAGTCTGCCGCTGCGACTGTTGTCCGACGCTGACCGCAAGGTTTCGGAGATGTATGATATGAAATCCTGGCTCCCCGGCCGCTCGGCTCGAGGGGTAGTCGTCATCGACGGTGAGGGTAAGATCGCTTATCACAAAGTTCAGGCCGTCAGTCTCTTCAAACCATCTGACGACGACGTCTTGGCTGCGATCTTGCTAGCTCAAGATATTTAGCCACGGATCACACAGATAAACACAGATCGGGCATCTTCTGTATCTGTGTCCATCTGTGTCCATCTGTGTTAATCTGTGGCTAATTAACTATATGGCTTTATTTGGTGACAAATTCAAATGTGCCCGCTGCGGGCAGAAAAACGAACCGCTTGGTTACGCTCCGATCCCGACCGAGTTGGGACAGCAGATCGGTGCCGAGATGTGTCAGGAATGTTGGAAAGAGTGGCAGGAAAAGCAAAAGCAACTCATCAATCATTTCGGCCTCGACGTATCAAATCCCGATTCGCACCAGTTCTTATTCGACAATATGAAGATCTTCTTTTACAACGAAGGCGTCGAGCTCACTCAGATCGACACCTCGCAGGAAGGCAAAGTTAACTGGTAGCCTATTTTCGCTTTTCAAACTTTAACGCGACCGAATTCATACAATAACGTAATCCAGTAGGTTTCGGACCGTCGTTAAACACGTGTCCAAGATGGCTATGGCATCGAGCGCATTCGACTTCGGTTCTGGTAAAACCAAAAGTGTTATCGACCTTTTCTACCACGTTTTTGGCATTGATCGCCTGATAAAAGCTGGGCCACCCTGTCCCCGATTCAAACTTTGCCGTGGAGCTAAAAAGCTTTAGGTGGCAGGCCGCACAGTAGTAATCGCCATCTTTGTGATTGTCGGCGTATTCGCCGGTGAAAGCTCTCTCGGTGCCCTCTTCGCGAAGCACATTATACTGAGCCGGCGTCAATTGTTTACGCCACTCGTCGTCGGTTTTGGTGATCTGTTTGCCGTCAAAAACATCATCCGCACCGCTCGCGGCCGCCATCACGTCCTCGGCAAGCAGAGTCTTGATCACTTTTTCCTGCACATCATACGCACCTTCACCAACGTGGCGATAGCGGATACGTCCTTGCTTATCAAGGATCACGATCGTCGGCCACGCATTCACGCCAAATGATTCCCATGTTTTACTGTTGTAATCGGTCACGACGGGATACAAAATGCCGCGAGCTTTTACAGCGTTACCGAGGTACTCGAAAACGCGTTCGTTTTCTAGCTCTGGCATCTCTACGCCAATGATCGTTAAACCTTTCTCACGATATTTTGCATCCAGACCCACAACCTTTGGCAGTGTGTTGATGCAGTTAGAACACATAAACGTCCAAAAATCGACCATCACAACACGGCCACGCAATCCGGCGAGCGTCAATGCATCAGAATTGATCCATTTACCTTCAGCGAGTTCCGGCGCTGTTTTGGCATTTTTTGCAGAGATCAAAACATCTTCGGCGGTCGGTAAAGCAGTTTCATCCGGCACCATCAAGTCTGCCGAGCTTTCAGTTTTTACTATTTCATTAGTAGTCGAAACGGAGCCAGTTTTCTTCCAGACCGCAGCGATGGTTATAGCCGCCGCTAATAAAATTACTGTTATTATCAAAATAGATCGATTAGTCATATATTTATCCCTCAACGGATAAAATGCCGTTTTGAGCCGCGATTATTCCCATAAGCTGTTTACCGCGACGGGAATAAAATCATTCATATCATACATTATCATTATGTCCGGGCGGGATTGCTGAAAAGTTTACAGGCATGTTTGGGATAGGTGAAGAGCGTGAAAAAAAATGGGCAGCATTTGAGGCTGAGGCTCTGCCGTGCATGCCGGACGTATTTCGCGTCGCTAAATGGCTCGCCGGTGACATAACGATCGCCGAGGATCTGACGCAGGAAACATTTACGCAGGCGCTCAAGAGTTTTCACCGTTACGCACCGAACACTAACTGCCGTGCCTGGCTCGTGACTATCCTCTATCGCGTTAACGGTAAACGCCGTATGAAACTAGGCCAGCTAAAACTCGTCGAAGACACTGAAGAACAGATCGCAGAAACGGTAGCATTTGAGCCGTCGACCCCTCAGACTTTAACTGACGAAGACATTATCAGGGCACTAAAAAGCATTCCGCAAAAATATTGTGATGTGGTGCTGCTCACTGATGTCGAAGAATTTTCATATAAAGAGGCCGCCGATCTGCTAGATCTGCCGATAGGCACGGTGATGTCGCGGCTCCATCGAGGACGGCGGCTACTGAGACAGGAGTTAGCAGCTTTTGCTCGCGATCTCGGTTTTGCTGTTGAGGGGTGAAAAACCTATGCAATGTCAGGAATTTAGACAGATGATCGACTCGTATCTCAGCGATGAGCTGCTGGTCGAGACCAATCACGAAGTGCTGCGGCACCTCGAAAATTGCCCCGCGTGCCGGGAACGTCTCGCGTCGATTCGCGAGTTGCGCATACGCCTGCGCGGTGCGGTGAAAAAATCAACTGACCTTGAGATCGATAATGCATTTGTAAAAAAACTTCACACCGACCTACAACGCACCGCTCTGCAACCCAGCATCTGGGAGAGTTTTGTTGAGGCGGTCCGACAGCCAAAACTTGGTGCTCTGATAGCGGTTGCTGTCTGTCTGCTTATAGCCACTTTCGGCGGATTGATGTTGATGCGCCGCACGCCGGTCGTTGCGTTCAACCCAACCGCATCACCGATCCCGACGGTCGAGGCAACTAATAGTGTCATCGCTGATGCCGTCCGCGTCGCCTGGAATGAGTTATCCGAACAGGCGATCGGCGACCATAAAAACTGTGCGGTAAAATTTAATCTCGAGGAACACCCGATCTCGCTCGACGAGGCCGCGAAAAAATACGGCCCGTTCAATAAAGATATTGACAAGACGGTCGTTGCCGCTGTCAAAACTGTTTTCAACAACAAATCTACCGACCATTTTCAACTGCTAGCAGCACACTTTTGCCTATATGCAGGGCGGCGTTTTGCTCATATCGTTATGAAACGTCAGGACAAAGTCATCTCGGTTCTCGTGACCGACACCGACCTTCCGGCCGAGGCCGACGGGCCCGTGAAAGACCAGATCGACGGCTCGTTGAACGCATCCGGATTTACCATCGGACGACACGCAGTATTTGTTGTTTCCGAGATGAATGCCGCCGACAACGCGACCATGGCCCGTGCGATCGAGCCAGCGATGCGTTTACATATCGCGAAACTAGGAGCATAATTTCAACGAATACTATCTCATGGAAAAGCAGCTCGAAAAAAAACATCCGCTCGCCGTCCGTTGGCTCCATTGGGTCAATTTTCCACTGCTTGCGATGATGATCTGGAGCGGCATACTGATCTATTGGGCAAACCACGTTTACTCCGCCCGCTTTTTTGGTTATGAGTTATTCAAGTTTTTCCCTGACTGGTTTTATGACGTGCTAGACATCTCAGGCCGCCTTGCCGAAGGGATCCAGCTGCATCTATTCTTCGTTTGGTTTTTCACGGTAAACGGTATCATTTATATTATTTACACGATCGTGTCAGGGGAATGGCGGGCTTTGCTGCCGATTCCCGGCTCGCTCAAACGGGCACCGCTCGTGGCACTACACGATGCACACATTGTTAAAAACAAGCCGCCACAGGGTAAGTACAATGATGCACAACGCCTCGCCTACACTAGCGTGATCCTTATGGGAATGGGCTCGGTAGTAACAGGATTTGCCATTTACAAACCCACTCAGCTTTCGTGGCTGACGACGTTGTTAGGCGGCTACGAATGGGCTCGTTGGGAACATTTTTGGCTGATGGTGTCGTTCGTTTTGTTTTTTCTCGTTCATGTCTTTCAAGTGATCATGGCTGGCTGGAGCAATTTCAGGTCAATGATAACCGGCTACGACATCGTTGATGCGGTTGAGCTGAAACCAAGAACCAAAACCGGCTGCTGAGGAGGTAACTACATGAGCGATGATAAAAAGGTACTTCTCGAAAAAGTTCGTGAGCTTGAGGCGGGCACCGGCCACACTGCCGACTCCTTTCCCGACGACCCTAATAATACCGCGTCTATCCTGAATGAACATCGCTACTTGAGCGAGCCAATTTCGCCAGAGGAAGCGAAAAAACAGATGTTCGCACGTTCGCGTCGAGGGTTTCTGGTAGGGGGAGTCGCCGCTTTAACGAGCATTTTCGGCTGGCGGTGGATGCCGGATGAGACCAAAGCCGATCTGCTACGCCGCACATTCGAATTTAACGAGCGCGTCAGCCAGATCTTTTATAGCCCAAAGCGGCTCGCACCAGAATTTCCAGTGACGAGTGTCACGGCCGAACGAATCAATGGAACAGATGGCCTCGAGAGCGAAATGGACATGTCTGCATGGAAACTCTCCGTCGGCGGGCTCGCCGGTCGGGCTGACGATCTGATCCTGACTCTGGACGACATAAAAAAACTGCCGCGGACGGAAATGACGACCGAATTAAAATGTGTCGAAGGCTGGAGCATCGTTGTTCATTGGGCAGGCGTACGGTTTGCTGATTTTGCTGCAAAATATTTACCACAGACACGAGACGGCAGTCTGCCCGACATAGCAAATCGTCCGCAGGATCTTCTGCCTTACGTTTCACTTATTACTCCGGACGAAAAGTACTACGTCGGCTGGGACATGCCGTCGATGCTCCATCCCCAAACGCTACTCGCTTACGAGATGAATGGAGCTCCGCTGACTATCGAGCACGGAGCCCCGCTTCGACTTGCAAGCCCCACAAAATATGGCTATAAGCAGATAAAGCGGATCGGAAGCATTGAGTTTACTTCGGAAAGGCCGAGAGATTTCTGGACCGAATATGGTTATGACTGGTACGGTGGGCACTGATCTATGTTTTATCAATGAAGAATTTCACGCCGACGCAGTGACGCCCGAGCAGTTAGATCTACTGCTAGCAGATAGTTGGCGGCATTTCGGGATGCATTTTTTTCGTTATAATCTCGGTGTCTATAATGACGAAATTCGGCGAGTGATACCGCTCCGGATTCGTCTCGCTGATTTCGAGATTTCTAAGAGCCAACGCCGCGTTTTGCGTAAAAACGAAGATCTCCGCGTCGCGATTCGCCCCGTCGCGATCACTGCCGAATCCGAAAATCTTTTCCACCGTCACAAACAGCGTTTCGATCATGGCATCCCAAACTCGATCTACGATTTCCTTTCCCACGAACCTGCAACCGTACCTTGTGACGCTCGTGAGATAGCCGTTTACAGAGACTCGACGCTCGTTGCGGTCAGCTATTGTGATATTGGCCTGACGGCAACGTCAGGTATCTATGCCATCTTTGAGCCTGACGAATCCGCTCGGCGTCTTGGTATTTTCACAATGCTCAAAGAGATCGAATACTCGATCGAAACCGGACGCGAGTTTTATTACCAAGGATACGCTTACGAGGGCAGCTCTTTTTACGATTACAAAAAGCTTTTCTCCTCTCTTGAAAGGTTCGATTGGGTCGGCAATTGGCTGCTATATTGACTGTTGCCGCAAGCATCTCTGCTTACGTGAGTGTAAAGCACGAATAATGAACTACGTAAACAAATGGCAAACAAGGATGCTTACCCTCCAGTCGATTGGCCGCCACGCTTTTTCCACATCGCACGCTGACCTTTCATCCATTTATCGATTGCCTTGAGCTTTTTTCGCACGATGAAATATGTCCGAACGCGACCCTGCTTTTCCGAACGGACAAGCCCACTTCGCTCTAAAATACCAAGATGCTGCACAAATGACGGCAACGCCATGTCGAACCGCGAGGCTAGTTCACTAACCGTCGCCGAGCCAGACCCAAGACGCTCAACCACTTTTCGTCGTGTATTATCGGCCAAAGCGGTGAAAACTATGTCGAGATTTACTTCTTTTCGTTCCAACTTAGGCATATACCTAACTTTAAGTGGCAAAATTAGATAGGTCAATACCTAAGTAATCATTTTCCTGCTAAAAACCGGGCGAAATATCAGGTGATATCTCGCCCGGCGTAGGTTAGTGAATGCCGAGAGGATCTTTACCAAATATTGCAAATCTCCGAGCGTACCATCTGTTTGCCCGTTTTGCAGGCAAATGCGGATGCAAATTCAGGCATGTTCGAAAGCGGACCGTTAACTCGGAAGCGTGCGATCGAATGTGGATCGTTCTGAGCTTGATAGGCCTCACCCTGAGGAGTCGAAACCTCGGCCCAGGCCTGTGCCCATCCCAGAAAAAATCGTTGCTCGGGCGTAAACCCATCTATTGTGCTTGGTTTTGGCTTACCTTCCATCGACTTTTCCATCGCAGCAAATGCCATCGTCAGACCACCAAGGTCTGCCGTATTTTCGCCGAGCGTCAGCTTGCCGTTCATAAATATATCGCCGCCGACTTTATATCCGCTAAATTGTTTGACAACACATGATGTCCTTTCATCAAACGTTTTGCGGTCGGTATCGGTCCACCACGTTTTCAGGTTTCCCTGAGCATCATATTTGCTTCCTTCGTCATCGAATCCATGCGTGATCTCGTGGCCGATAACCGCCCCGATTCCGCCGTAATTGATTGCATCATCAGAGGCCGAGTCAAAGAAAGGCGGCTGGAGGATCCCAGCAGGAAAAACGATCTCGTTAAACTGCGAATTGTTGTACGCATTTACGGTCGGCGGCGTCATGCCCCACTCGGTCTTATCGACCGGTTTGCCGGCCTTTTCCATATTTCTCTTGATCTCGAATTCGTTTGCTCTGAGGGCGTTCTGATAAAACGAATCGCGCGTAAACTCGAGTCCCTTGTAGCCCTTTAATTTATCGGGATAGCCTATCTTTCGCGTATAGGCGGCGAGCTTTTCAAGAGCCCGTTTTTTGGTCGCATCGCTCATCCAGTCAAGCTTTTGAATGCGTTCCTTGTACGCCGCAAAAAGATTGTCGATAAGCTCGTTCATCCGCTTTTTTGCGGTGGGTGTGAATGATGTTTTTACGAATTCCTGGCCGAGCGATTCACCTATGACGTTGTCTGCTTCCGCGGTACATATCTTCCAGCGGGCCTGTTGTTCCTGCACTCCGAACAAGTATTTTGCCGAAAAATTAAAGCTCTCGTCGCGAAATGCTTTCGAAAGGCTACCTGCCGAGTTCAACATCACAACCCATTTCATATAGGTCTTCCAGTCGTTCAGCGGGATCTCCGTCAGCATCTTGCTCATTTCTTCAAAGTATTTAGGCTGGCCGACATTGACCTCTTTAAGAACTGAAACTCCGCGTGAAGAGAGATAGTCGGGCCAAGAGAAATTCGGCGTCATTTGAACGAGCTCGGCCATCGACTTTTTGTTATAGTTTGCTTCAGAATCGCGAAGGTCGACCGGTGCCTTTGCGGCCGACGCAAAGCGTTTTTGTATCGCCATGACGGTCGCGGTCTCAACGGCGGCCGTTTCTGCCGAGTCGCCCGCGAGTTTGAGCATATTCGTCATGAATTCCGAATATTTCTGCCGCGTCTCCTGCGATTTTGGGTCATCCTTAAACCAATAGTCTCGGTTTGGCAGGCCGACACCGCCTTGGTTGGCGTTTGCGATATTCGCATTGCTGTCTTTATCGTCTGCCCCGATCCCAAATCTGAAAAATCCGCCGAGCCCCCGGTTGTGAAACACGGCGATCTCGTGCTGCAGATCCTTGAGGCTTTTGATCTTAGTGACCTCGGCGAGAATAGTTTTGATCGGAGAGGTACCCGCCTTGTCCATCGCGGCTTCGTCCATGCACGACGCGTAAAAATCACCAACTAGCTGCGTATCGCTGCCCTTAGGAGCATTGGTTGTTTTGGCAGCAGTCTCGACCACCTTTTTCAGCACGTTTTGATTGTTTTCATAAACGATCGTAAAGCTACCCCAGCTTGGGTATTCGGCTGGTATCTTTGTCGTTTTCAGCCAACTACCGTTGGCGTATGAATAAAAATCGTTACAAGCCTCGACAGATGTGTCCATTCGGCTGGTATCAAACCCCTTGCTCTGTGCAAATGAAATGACGGTCATTGAAAACAGGACGATAAGGGCCGTTGAAAACTTAAATATTGATCCCATGTTTGAAAAAACTCCCTGAAAAATCAAATTTTTAAAAAAGACTTACTTACCTTTACGAATTTAACCCTAAACGGTTTCAAATTGCACTTCAGACCAGACCGTTTGTCCACGCGATGTATTTTTTAGAGTCAAACTTCTTTCCCGTGCTGCCGCTTGTCATATAGCGGATCTGACCAAATACGTCGCGTTCCATCCACGGGCGGTCGTGTTTACCAAAGCACCACAGAATTCCGGCGTATGAATTAGGATTGCGGCCATCCAGGCAGTATTTGTTGTTGAGATGGACTAGCGTCTCAAAGGCTACTTCATATGACGGCGACCAAGCGATCACATTTTTCCCCCACAGCATCCGCACATAATTGTGCATCTCGCCCGTCACTACCATTTCACGCTGGGCGGCGTTCCACAGTGCGTCATGGGTCTCGCCGTTTTCGAGCTGTTCGAGCGTGTAGGTAATTTGGCGTGTATCATCCGCGTGTTCACGCATCGTCTTATGCACCCAAGCAGGCAGTGCATCTACCGAATCGTACTTATCATTAAACCGGGTCATGTTGTACGACAGCTCGCGGCGGACGATCAGTTCCTCAAGATAAGCATCGATCGACTCTTGCGGAGCCTTAGCGTCGCGAACGGCAAGAGCGATCTCAAGCGGCGAGAGATAGCCGAAATGCAGATAAGACGACAGTCGCGAAGACCCATCGCGGTCGGGCTTGCTCCGTGCCTTGTCATAATCCGGCAAGATCTCCTCAATAAACTTTTTCAGCCGTTTGCGGCCCGCGATAGTACCGCCTTTGTAATATTGCGAAGCCGGAACGCTGTGGTCAATGTCGCAGTCGGCAACGAGCGACGCGATGTTGCCGGAGTTCACGATAGTATCCGGGCAATCTACTTCCAGCCCAACGCTCGGTATTTCGACCTCCTCATTTGGCAGCGGCTTGAGATAATTGTCGAGCAGACGGTTTATCTTTGGCCTGATGGTGTATGCGGCATATTCTTCTTTGTCGAATTTGGACATCGGAACCACGCCATTGGAATCGACGGCATAGACAGGTATTTCGGCTCGTTCTGCGATCCGCCGATTGTGTTCCGGGATGATAAAGCACGGGAAATCGTCGGTTACGATCAAAGCAGCATCCTTGGCCAGTGCCGCTACCGTGTTCTTAGGCGAATCCCCATTTTGTTGCAAATAAAACACATAGCGAATGCCTAGTTTTTCAAACCCGGCGCGCTTTTCCTCGACGCCCTCGAGAATAAACGTATGAAGCCGGTCGCTCGCCCACGGGTAGTAATATTTCAGCCCCTCATAAACCACGAGCGGCAGCTTGAGTTCATTCGCCTTGCGGATCGCGTAAATTAGCGCGTGGTTATTGTCCACACGTTTATACATCTGCATCCAATACAACACATATCGAGCGTTTGGATTTGCCTGTTTGTCGTTTAGCAGTAAAACTCTTTCGTTGATCCGCATTGAGTGTATTATAAGAAGAATTCACCACAGAGACACGGAGGCCACTGAGATAATGAAAAAAATAAAATTTAGCGTCACTAAAATACTATTCGCCTACAATCGTTTTTTGGTTTTAACACTCTGTGTTCTCTGTGTCTCTGTGGTAAATCTCCCCGCTCAGGATTTTAAGACCGTCCACGACGGTATCGAATACGCCGAGGTCACAAAGGAGATCAGCGGCCTCAAGGTCAGCATGAACCTCCTCCGCCTCGACCTAACCAAAGTCCGCCTAGACGTTCACCACGAAATGGACGCCGCCATCGGCACCGAGAAAACATCATCGATCGCGACACGTCACGGAGCCTTTGCTGCGATCAATGCGGGTTTTTTTAGATTGGATAACAGTATCTGGGCGGGTGATGCGGCAGGATTGCTCATGATAGATGGCAAGCTTTTGAGCGAGGGTATTCCGGGGCGATTAGCTATGTGGATTTCTGGTCCGATGGGGATTCCAAATACTCAAATAATTGATGACAAACAGGATGTGCGATTCAGTCGTCAGCTATTACGTTGGCGCGTCAGGGTGGGAACGGCAGTTGAAATTATTTCTGGGGTAAATCGAGAAAGAAAAAGCGAAGATCTGGTGATATACACTCCTGACTTCGGGCAGACCACTCTTACAGATGGAAACGGCATTGAACTAATTATTCAAAATCAGCGAATTTTAGGCCTTTCCAGGAGTAAAGGATGTAGCAAGATTCCAAGCTTAGGTTACGTCTTGTCAGCCAACGGATCGTTCGCGAACAAGCTTTCGAGGTTTCGAATTGGTGAAAAGGTCGAACTCGGAACACAATTTTTCGATCCGCAAGAACCACAGAATAGTCGCGGCAACGTTCTACTTCCGAGTTATGACATTGTGGGCGGCGTTCCCCAACTTATCAAAGACGGCAAGATCGACATCACTTGGGAGCAGGAAAAACAAAGCAAGTCTTTTGTAGAAACACGTCATCCGCGAACGGCGGTGGCCAAGCTCAAGGACGGAAAGTTTTTGATGATAACGGTCGATGGCCGTAGCGAATCGAGTGGCGGTATTGGTTTGCAGGATCTGGCGGAATATTTGTTGATCCTTGGTGCGACTGACGCGATGAACCTCGATGGCGGCGGTTCTACAACGATGTTCCTCGACGGCAAGGTCGTCAATCACCCGTCCGACAAAGAAGGCGAGCGAAAGGTGAGCAATGCGATCCTCGTCACACCGCGTAAGAAATGAGCCACGAAAGCGCGAATGGAGCTGAGGCGCGACTACATCGTAACGTCGCCGACACATCCCGGTTTATTCGCACCGTCGCGATTCCGTCTTATTGCATCAATAAAACATATTGTAATGTACGCAAACTAATTTTACTTGAATTCATACAATAAGTGCAACTTTTGAAGTTTTGCAGGAGGGGTAAGTTGAAGTAGATTTGACGCATCTTTTAACTGCAATCAAAAGGAGCAT
>JAYVOS010000460.1:0-3210 GCA_043757775.1 Chloracidobacterium sp.
CAGTTCGAATGACCCAACGAGGCTTGTCGGTAGATTTGAGGGCGACCATTACCCAACCGGCGGCGTGGATGCCATCGCCGGAAAAGAGGTCGGAGACAATGTCGGCCTTGTTAGCGGTAAAGAAATCTATCACGGCCTTTGTTTGTGCGGGTTCGAGTTCGTTGAGATACATCCGGTCGGGCTTTTCGGACGGCTTATTTGGTGGCGTTTCGCCGACAAACAATTTCAATGCGGCCTCGACATCCGCCGGTATCTTCCACATCTTTACATAATGCGACAGCCAGCGTTTGTCGATCTGGTTAAAGCCGTTCGCACTCGAAACAAGCTTGATCGAGATGCCTTCCTTCCGTTCGCCGGTTTTAGTTTTAACAACAACCTCGACATCCGCCTTTTCACCATGCGGCTTTGTCGCGACGACCGATTCTATCTCAGCAACCTTGTAGTTCATCGCCGCGAGCCAGACGCGGGCATCTTCATCCGCCCGCCAGTTATTAAATTTATCGCGGATCTCGTCCTCGTTCTTAAATCCGTTCTTAGCCGTCGTCGAACCCAGCTCGACCTTAGCCGCAGCAGGTTTTTGAGCGAACGCTCCGCCGCACAAAACGAGAAGCAAAATGACGATGAGCTTGTTTTGCTGGTTGAATATCATCTTAAACCCGATGCTCGGCACTGAAAGAATAGTTTGATAATACCCGCCGCTAGCTTTATAATCAACGACATCGCTGTTAGAAAGTATTAGAGAAATGGCCGGTGTTTTGGCTTTGTCTGACAGCTCACAAGTTTCAGCTCCCTACAATCCGAGCTGGTTTTTAATATGTTAAAGCCTGACGGACAGATCGGTCCATATACACTCATCCGACGCCTCGGCAAGGGTGCGTATGGGGTCGTGTGGCTTGCTGAAAAACGCACCGCCATCGCTACAACCAAGGTCGCCATCAAGATCGCGAATGATGAAGGTGTCGATCTCGACGCTATCAAACGCGAGGCATCCGTTTGGGTATCAGCCAGCGGCCATCCAAACGTGCTGCCGATCATCGACGCCGACGTTTATGACGAGCAGGTTATTATCGTCAGCGAATACGCCCCGGACGGCTCTCTAAGCCTGTGGCTCGATTCGCACGGCGGCAAGGCTCCGACTGTGGGCCACGCACTTGCGATGCTCACAGGTATTCTGTCCGGTCTTGAACACCTGCACAGACGTGGCATCATCCACAGAGACCTCAAACCCGAAAACATTTTGTTACAGGGTGACACGCCGCGGCTCGCTGATTTTGGCATCGCCCGCGTCTTAAAAACAAACTCGCAGAGCGGCATCGCTTCGGGAACCCCCGTCTATATGCCGCCCGAGGCATTTGACGGAAAGCGCAGCGAGCAGACCGATGTCTGGTCGGCCGGCGTCATTCTCTATCAGCTTTTGACCGGCCGTCTGCCTTTCGAGGGCGACGATATGGCATCGCTTATCGGCGGTATCGTTAATAAAACCCCTACGCCATTCCATATACCAGAAGCTCCCGAGATCGCTGAGGTTGTCGAACGGTCGCTGATGAAAGATCCCGCTGCCCGTTACACATCCGCCCGCGATATGCGTCGGCAAATAACGCAGATCCGGCTCGATGCGTTTGATCTCGATTCGGATGTAACGCGAAGGGGCGATTTCGACGACAGTATTTCCTATGCCCCGACTCTCAGAGCCGCTAAGAATCCTGAGACCCAAGTGTTGACAAATCTCGGTGACGCAGCGACTATCCGCCAAAGTACGTCGCAAATTAATACCGCTGAAAACACTCGCGTTCTATCGAAAGGCAAAAGCCTCATCTTCGCCGCGATCGGCATCGCTGCTCTAGCATTGCTTGCTATCGGCGGCTTTTTATTTTTTAAGGGCAAAGCTTCTATTGGAACTCTCCGCTCGGACGCAGAATTTACAGATATCCTCAATCGAAAGACTGATTCGTGGATCGTACGAATTTTGTCTGGACAGACTGCAAAAGGCGGCATCAAAGAACTTTCCGCAGGTGACGAGACCGCTCAGGTCTGGTCGACCGCGCAGTGCATCTATGGGATTATAGATTCGCGAAAAGACATCACTCCGTATGTTCCAAAGATTAAAAATGCCTTTGCATTTATCGAGGCTAATCGCCGGACGACCCCGGCTGCGGGCTGGAACTATTTTGGCAATGCGAACCCGCACACAGTAACGGAGATTAGTGGCTGGGTTTTAATGGCTGAGGTCAAATCGCTCGATTCGAAGACAAAGATCTGGGATGACACCGAACGGCAAGATATCTTAAAACGCATCGTTCGCGACCTTGACGACGTGAAACAACGGCAGGACAACAGCGGCGGTTGGCGACCCGTAAAAGAAGATGGCCCCGGATTTATCCGAACCTGGTCGTCTGTGATAGCTCTCTGGAGCCTGATCGAAGCACGCCGATCGACAACGGTGAGCGAAAAGATCGGTTCGCAATACGACGACAATATCCGTCGCGGAATAAACTGGCTGCTGCTTAACTACAAACCCGGCCAGGGTTGGGTGCAAAACCCCCAGCGTCTGGGTCAGACTACACGTTATGACGGACTCACCGCTCAGGTAATGTTTGTTTTATCCCAGGCTGAAACGATCGAGAAATTTTCATCACTCGTGCTCGAGCAGGCTTATATCAACGCTAAGAAAGAGTTTATCACCAACCGTGAATTTGCCACGCGGCTTGCCGACAAAGACAACAGCAGCATCCCTGATTTTGACATTCGATTTTCTAACAGTGAATTTATGGCTGAGGGATCGACGTTTCTCTGGTTCCCCTGGACACTTGCCGAAATCTCGCAACTCTCAGTCGATAAAACTTTGTCGCCCGACGACCGACAAGCGGCGGCAAAACTACGCAGCGAGATGTTAAATACAAATTACGATAGGCTTGATAACTTTGTCGAAACGGGAACCTTTATGTATATCTCCGCCGAAAACCTATTCGGCGCATCCGTTTATCTCGAAACCACACGGTCCGGCCAAGCTTTTTAATGATGAAGATATTAAAGATAGCCGTAAAAATATTTTTCGCACTATTTTTTGTAGCTGGCGGCGTCAATCATTTCGTAAACCCGCCCTTTTACCTAAAAATTATGCCCCCTTATCTGCCGTGGCATTATGAATTGGTAATATTGAGCGGTATTGCCGAGGTAGTTTTGGGAATCGCATTGCTGATACCGAAAACC
>JAYVOS010000461.1:0-3201 GCA_043757775.1 Chloracidobacterium sp.
GCTCAGTAAGAACGGCGGGCGACGCGTCTACATGACCGACGCCGGAATATTGTCTGGCGGCTATGAATTTTTCACCGGTCTCGAAAAATATTTTGCCGACCTGCGAAAAACTCCGGGAGTACTCAAATACCAATTGAGCCGTGAGATACCGGGCCTCGAGGTCGTAATGGAATCGGACGAACTGCATGCCGCGTCCGTCTGGAAAAGCGGTGCGGATTTTCGCGTTGTCGCAAGCGAAACCGCCGTTCGCGATAAGGTCAAACAGGAGATCGAAGATCTGGACGAAGACGGTAGTCAGCCGCCTACTGATCAATACCTGGAAACTACCGCTAAGAAACAGGCCCTGCGTCAAAAGACGATGTATCAGGGTTACAGCTGGTATAAAATTGCAGATGGCAAAGTTGACGGTATATCTTCGCAACCGCCTGACGTGGAATATATCCCCATGCGGGACGGACTCGCCGTGCAGCCAAGCGACGAACAGTGGAAAGCCCGCGCCGGAGGTGTAGAGATACGCACGTCCGCAGACGGGTTATTTAAGGTTGTTCGCGGAAATCTGACCAAGCTGAAAACCGGCGATTATCGCGACGCTGTGGTAACGCCGAGCGGCCGTTGGGCAGTTGTCCGAAAGACCGATAACGAGATCGGAGGCCAACTCGTCCGAGTCGATCTAACGACCGGAAAGGAATTTAGAGTCGAAATCGAAGGCTACGGCGAGCGCAAGCCGCTGGCGTTTATTCCGACGCTAAACAAGGTGCTCGTCATTCGTGATGATTATGCAAACGGCGAATATGACTATTACCCCGGTGCCCAAGACGAAGACCTCGCCCCTACTGACGCGGACCCGGAAGGAATGATTCTGGTCGATCCGGCGACAGGTGCCGTGCAGCCGATAGCAGGAGAGTTTCGTCCGCTGGCGCAGCAGACGTTCCGCCCGCTGCAAAAGACCGCTAAGCCTAATGAATACTGGGCTGCGATCATTGACCAAGAAAAGAGTGCGAGCGAGATCGGCATTTACGACACCAAGACGTTTGGATTCAAAAAACTGCTACGTGTGCCCAAGATCAAATTTAACAGTATGCAAATGTGGGTCGATGAACCCGCGAAAAAGGTCTATTTCGTTTATCGCGGACATCTGCTGTCGCTGCCGCTGCCTTGATTTGGAGGTTTAGGGCTTGCTTTGAAGGAGCAAATAAGGTTTAATCATTTTTTGCTCTGCGGAGCGAAATTTTAGCCGAGAGGAGGTGAGCAAATAAAATGGCATATATATCAGTAAATAATAACGAATCGATCGAATCCGCATTACGTAGATTCAAACGAAAGGTTATCAGCGAAGAGATCATCAAAGATCTCAAAAAACACGCTCACTTTATACCGCCCGGCCAAAAAGCAAAGCTCAAATCGGTAAACGCACGTAAGCGTAACCGCAGACGTTTTCGTCAGCAGCGTCCGATGAGCGGCGGCACCGGAACAGGTCCGGGAGCATCACGTCCGCCGATGGGACAAAACCGATAACTAGTTAGTCAGAACCGGGAGCGGTAGCGACTGGGTTGCGGCGTATTCGATACGCTACAACCTTTCCGCTGCAGTTTCCGGTTTTGAGTTTTTAGGCACTTAAGAACCCAGTCGCTATCGCTCCCGGTTCTGACAGTTTATGACAAGACCACGAATTTTACTGACAAATGATGACGGCTATCACGCTGATGGCATTGTCGCTCTTGAGGAAGGCTTGAAAGAGATCGGCGATGTTTATGTCGTCGCACCCGAATCTGAGCAGAGCGGAGCTTCGCACAGCCTGACGCTGTCGCGGCCTCTGCGGATTAGACAACGTGGCGAGCGGCATTGGACAGTTGACGGAACGCCAACCGATTGTGTCACGCTCGCGATAAATCAAATTTTGCCGCCCGATGAACAACCGCATATTTGCTGCTCCGGCATCAATCACGGAGCTAATCTTGGCGACGATGCGACATACTCCGGCACGGTCGCGGGAGCATTAGAATCAACGATACTTGGCGTTCCCGGACTCGCATTCAGCCTCGCGGCGTATCGCGATCAGGATTTTGCCGAATCTGCGAGAGTCGCGGTCGAGATCACGCGAAAAGCTCTCGCCGAAGGGTTGCCGGTCTGGACATTGCTCAATGTAAATGTTCCAAAGGGCGTTTCTAAGGGCATTCGGATCACAAAACAAGGTTTTAAAAGCGCACGGCCGGTCATTTCGGAGCACATCGACCCGCGAGGCAAGCTTTATTACTGGATCGGCGAGCTTCGCGAAGGATTTAGGGCCGAGGGCGGCACGGATTTCGAAGCGATCGATGCAGGCTACGTCTCCGTCACGCCGATGCGTAGCGATCTGACCAGCCACAGCGGGCTTGAAAAATTGCAAAGCTGGAACACGCCTTAACGACAAAATATAAAAACGGCTATAATCTTCGTACTGTGTATCACCAAGTTTATCTATGAAACGATGCCCTGAATGTGGAAGAGATTATAACGACGATTCGATGAGCTTTTGTCTCGATGACGGCTCCGAATTGCTCTTTGGCCCTGCATCGATGGATGAGCCGGCGACCGCAGTGTTTGGAGTCCCGCCTTTAGGCGGCCCCAGGTCAGAACCGGGAGCGGTAGCGACTGGGTTCTTGTCAGGTGACGAACCCGCGACCGCGATCCTGCACACGACAGATGCTATTGGCGACGCTCCGACGCGAACTTTTGGCTCCGGAACAACTGCGAGTGAGACAGCTTTGTTTCCCGTTGCCAAACCGGCCTCTGGCACGGATTCGCGTAAAAAGTCGCTCATTGCTGGCTTATTGGGTATTGTCCTGGTCACAGCACTGGGCATCGGCAGTTACCTATATTACGGACGCGGTTCGGCTAAACAGATCGAATCTATCGCCGTGATGCCATTTGTCAATGAAAGCGGGAATGCCGATGTCGAGTACCTCTCGGACGGAATGACCGATACGCTCATCAGCAGTTTGTCGCAATTGCCGAACCTGAGTGTGAAAGGGCGTTCGTCCGTGTTTCGTTACAAAGGCCGCGATCTGGATGCAAAAACGTTGGGTAAGGAGTTGGGAGTTCAAGCTGTCTTATACGGGCGAGTGGTCCAGCGAAACGATCAGCTCACTCTAAGTCTTGAGCTGCTTGACGCGGCGACAGAGAACGTCATTTGGAGCGGCAAATATGATCGCAAGCAAGCGG
>JAYVOS010000462.1:0-11923 GCA_043757775.1 Chloracidobacterium sp.
AAATTTACCGCTGAGTTCCCGTCTCTAAAGATCGATGTCCGTAATGGCGATTATTTTTCGATACTCGAATCTTTGAAAAACGACAGTGATCGGCGCAAGGTTTTGTTGTTCTTGGGTTCAAATATCGGTAATTTTGACCGCGATCATGCGGTTGATTTTTTTCGTTCACTCGGGGCTGTGATGAGTGCAAACGATATGCTTTTTATTGGCTTTGACCTGCAAAAAGATCCGCACGTCATCGCTAATGCTTATGATGATGCAGCGGGCGTAACCGCTAAATTTAACCTCAATCTGCTCACACGCATTAATCGCGAGCTCGGTGGCAATTTTGATATTGATAAATTTGTCCACTACGCTAATTACCGCCCAATTGAGGGTTCGGCACGCTCGTTTCTTATGAGCCGTCAGCAGCAAACGGTCACGATCGAGGCTCTTGGGAAAAGCTATGAGTTTGAGCCCTGGGAAGCGATATTTATGGAAATTTCGCAGAAATACAGCCTGCCGATGATCGCCGATCTCGCCGCCGAGAGTGGTTTTGAGATCAAGCAAAATTTCTTTGACAATAAAAATTATTACTGTGATTCGCTGTGGCGACCAGTTTAGAGTGCGGGCTTTAGCCGGTAAGAACGCGATAGATCGCGCACTCTAAACATAACTATGAATTTCACCATTCTCAGGTTCGACACACTCGACTCTACCAACACTGAGGCCGCCAATCAGGCTCGCCAAGGTGCGGACGAAGGCCTGTGCGTCATCGCCCACCGGCAAACCGCCGGACGCGGTCGTCATGGACGGACTTGGGTTTCGGAATTCGATGCCGGACTCTATTTCAGCATCGTCCTGCGGCCCGCGATAGAGATGCGTTATCTGCCGTTGATAACGCTGATGACGGGCGTGGCCGTTTACGACACATTAAAAGAATTGGGCATCGATCCCGATATTAAGTGGGTCAATGACGTTCTCGTCGGCGAGAAAAAGATCTGCGGCATACTTGCTGAAACTGTTGAAACACCGAAAGGTCTCGCTGTTATCGTCGGCCTTGGGATAAATCTGAAAAGCTCAAATTTTCCTGACGAGATCGCCGCTATCGCGACCTCCATTCAAGCCGAAACCGGAAAACTTGTCGCCCCCAACGAGATCTCCGAATCGCTAACTCGTTACCTGTCATATTTTTACGGCATGTTGAACGAAGACAGCGGCACTGACGAGATCCTGCATCACTGGCAGAATCGTTCATCATATTTCAGCGGAAAAGCGGTTCGCGTTACGCTTCCCAACCAAATATTTGAAGGCACGACCGACGGCCTCGAAGAAAACGGAGCTCTCCGTGTGAAGACCGCGGACGGTTCGGTTACAATTGTTCAAGCTGGAGATGTCGAAAAATTAAGAAAAATGTAGCCACGAATGTCACAAATAACCCGAATGATCTTAATTAGTGCCATTCGTGTAATTCGTGGCGAAAAACTGTATTGAGAAGACGCCTTTCCGAAATTCACCCATTTTTATACGACGCGCGTATCTGGCAAAAGCGAATGTTTCGCCACATTGCTGATCTGCCGCGTATAGCGCTTTTTGCGTCTGAGATGCAAGCTGATAACCTGCCGTTTACAAGCAAAAAACATCAATCGCTGTTGCTTCGGCGACTAGGCAATTCCGATCCTGAGCTGCAGCAAAACAAGATCAAAAATCTGCGTATCGCCTGTCCGACGATCGACGGAATCCTCATCAAACCGGGCCAGACATTTTCTTTTTGGCGACAAATTGGCGAGGCGACCGCCGCCAAAGGCTATCACGAGGGCATGCAGCTTTCTCGCGGCGAAGTCGTCCGCGGCGTAGGCGGCGGGTTATGTCAGCTTGCAAATATGCTCTACTGGATGGCCCTGCATACGCCGCTTGAGATCGTCGAACGCCATCATCACAGCTTTGATCCGTTTCCGGACGAAAACCGTGTTTTGCCATTCGGTAGCGGTGCCGGCGTGTTTTATAACTACGTCGACCTGCGGTTTCACAATCCGACCGACCTGACGTTTCAGGTCAAATTGTGGCTGACCGACGATCATCTGAAAGGTGCGATATACAGCGACCGCGAGACGCCGTATTCGTATCACGTCATCGAAAAGAACCACAAATTTACGAGCGAGGAAGGCAAGAATTTTCGCGAGAACGAGATCTGGCGTGAGATCATCGACCGCCGCACGGGCAACCGAGTTGGGGAAGAAATGCTCGTCAAAAATTATGCCGAGGTAAAGTATGAATTGAATTTCGACGCCCAAGCGTGTAACGTGTAGATACGAGATATGAGCAACGAGTTTGAACTAGAAGCAGATTTTGATTTTGACGAAGACCTCGAAGGCGATCTCATCGGTTACGACGATGAGTACGATGAGGATCTCGCAGAATTTGACGAGTTCGACGATGAATTTGAAAACGTCGCCGTGCGAACTGCCGTAATGCAAAAAGAAAATATGATCGCTCTGCTCTGCATTAAAACTGCAACCGTCGGAGCAGCGATCTGTCGTGTAGATCCCCGCGAAGATCGCCCTGCAGTGCAGATCTATGACGACGCTCACGCCGCCGTCGAATGGTTTACCAAGAGCCTCCGCACAAGTCGCCAAAACGGCTGGAAAGTCATCTATGACGGTCTGCCGCTACAAGGTTAGAAAGGTAAAAAGTTGAAAAGGGAAAGAGTGAAAAGGTTAATGTCCTGTGGACACGCTGCTTTTTCACTTTTTCACTTTTAGCCATTTTCACTTTATGATACTCGCTGTTGACATCGGCAATTCCTCGATCAAATTCGGTGTCTATGACGGCGAAACTCTTAAAACCAAATTCTCAATTCCAACAAATCAAAGCTACTCTGCTGACGAAATAAAGGTTACAGTCGATGGCCGTCTCGATCTACATATATCTTCTGCTATAGTTTGCTCGGTCGTGCCTCAACTCGAAACTCCGCTGAGATCGTTCTTGAAAACGAGTCACAGTGTTGATCCATTCATAGTAAAAAATGATCTCGATTTCGAATTGGTCATTCATTACAAACCGCTCGCCGCAGCCGGAACCGACCGGATTGTTAATGCATTTGCTGCCGCTGAGAAATACGGCGTGCCGTGTGTAGTGTGTAGTTTCGGCACGGCGACGACTATTGATGTGGTCAATGAAAACCGTGAATTGCTTGGCGGTCTGATCGCTCCGGGCATAGCGACGATGGCAAAAGCCCTGCATCACAACACCGCACAACTTCCCGAGGTTGAGACCAAAACTCTTGACAGCGTCATCAACCAAACGACCGAAACTTCGATCCAGGCTGGCATTTTCTACAGTCAGATCGGGCTTGTTGAAAGCACGGTTGCTCGGATCAAAAAAGAAATTGGCGACAACTCGAAAGTCATCGCCACCGGAGGTTTTGCATCGATGATCGCCGCGAAAACTGACGTTATCGATATTGTTGATGAAAATCTACTGCTCGACGGTCTGAGAATGTTATATTCTCGGCAGAAGCTAGTACACCCTGCGGACGACACACATGCGCGACAAATCAACTGAGCAAATGCGATACGACCCCGAGCCTAGATGGCCGGCTTTTGCGGCCGTTCTAGCCGTCGGCGGACTTTACGAGTCTCTCCCGGACACTTTGATCGTCGGTCCGCGATGGAGTTTTTTTATTATTGTGGTTATTTTGCTGATCCCTACTGCGATCTCGTATTGGAAAGACTACAGGGCTCTGAATCGCGTGCTAGGGTTTATAGTTTCCAGCGTAGTCACTATTGGGATGATAGCGTCAGTTATTTTACTGATCGCCGGTCTGCCCGAACATCGAGAGACACCGACTCAACTGTTAACTTCGGCTGCGGCACTCTGGGGAATAAATGTCCTCGTGTTCTCGATCTGGTATTGGAGGCTCGATGCCGGCGGTCCTCACATTCGCGACTCACGTTTTGGACACACGGACGGCTCGTTTCTTTTCCCCCAGATGACACTGCCTCCAGGCATCAAAAAAGAAGCAGGCGAAGAGGCGTGGTCGCCTAATTTTTTCGATTACCTATTTCTCGCATTCAATACAAGCACTGCATTTTCACCGACGGACGTTCCTGTTCTCGCTCGCTGGGCCAAGATACTGATGATGCTGCAATCGGTGATCTCGCTCACAGTACTCGCACTGCTGGCAGCACGTGCAGTCAATATTCTTTAAGACTTACGTATAGGTCGGCAAATATCGCGGCGGCCTGCGAGCCTTTGTCGCCTGTTCGAAAGCGTATGCGATCTTGATCAGCGTCGGTTCTGAAAATGCACGTCCAAAAAATGAGATGCCCGCGGGTAAGCCCTGAATATACCCCGCCGGGACAGTAATATTCGGATAACCGGCAACCGCTGCGACCGACGAGCTTTCAAACACGCCGCAGTCGCCACCCACAAGATCGGTCATCCACGCGACACCGCCCGATGGTGCGACGATGGCATCGAGTTTGTCTTTGTCCATCACCAGATCGATGCCCTGCTCCTGCGTCATCAGTTTGCTTTGCAGGAGAGCGATGCGATACGCACGTTCGTTAAGATCGCCCTTAGCATCAGCTTGAATAAATGTCTCCTGGCCAAAATAAGGCATTTCTTTATCAGCATTTTTTTCGTTAAATGTGATCAGATCATTGAGAGATCTATTAGCACCGCCGCGTGCCGCGAGGTATTTATTTAGATCTTCTTTAAATTCGTAAAGCAGCACATCAAACTCCGCATCACCAAAATTTTCAAGCTTTGGAAACGTAACGTCGATCAACGTCGCTCCGCCGTCTTTCAATACTTGTAAGTGCGGCTCGATCAGCTTATCGACCTTGACGTTACGCCCAAAATACTGCCGCCCGATGCCGATCCGCATTCCTTTGAGGCCGTCTTTTTTGAGATACATCGTATAATCACTTGGCTTCGGCTTGCCATTAACCGTCGTGATCGCGTCGGCAGGGTCTGGACCCGCGAGAATATTTAGCAGTGCGGCAGCATCCGCCACCGTCCGACACATCGGCCCAGCCGTATCCTGGCTGTGAGCGATCGGGATGATGCCAGAGCGGGAAACCAACCCGAGAGTCGGTTTAATGCCGACGATCCCGCAGGTCGCTGACGGACAGATGATCGATCCGTCGGTCTCTGTTCCGACGGCAATGGCAGCGAGGCTGGCAGCGATCGCAGAACCCGAACCAGACGAAGACCCGCACGGATTGCGGTCGAGGATATACGGATTATGCGTCTGTCCGCCGCGCCCGGACCAGCCGCTGGATGATTTAGACGAACGGAAATTAGCCCATTCGGACAGATTTGTTTTGCCTAAAATGACCGCTCCGGCAGCCCGTAGTTGCTTAACCAAAAAAGCGTCCTGCCTCGGTGTCGGTGCATCAAGCAGAGCGAGGCTGCCCGCAGTCGTGTGCATCTTATCGGCGGTGTCTATGTTGTCTTTTATCAACACCGGGATACCGTGCAGCGGCCCACGAACCTGTCCGGCTTTCCGTTCAGCATCACACCGATCTGCTATCGCGAGGGCGTCAGGGTTAAGCTCGATGATCGAATTGAGCTTTTTATCGATACTCGCAATTCTACTCAGGTAGCCCTCGGCGATCTTTCTAGCGGTAGTCTGCCCCGACGTCATACCCGCCTGCAAACCCGCAACCGTTGCTTCTTCCAGTTCCATCTCAGGCATTGCCGCAAGAGTAAGCCTCGTTCCGATAATGCCTGCTGCTCCGGTTGCAGCCGTAGCTTTCAAAAATCCGCGTCGATCTATCATAAAATTTCTCCTCGTATATAAAGCGGATTATAGCAGAGATTCTCGGTCGCAAAGAACACCCTCCCCGATTCTCAGTTATACTTGATCCTGATGGATCCGACCAAAGCCGAAATTCCGCCTCCAAAACTTATTACTGCATTGAGCCGTTTTAATCTGCTGCCAGCCATCGTCTTTTTGCCGACCCGCCGAAAATGTGACGAAGCCGCCTCCGAAGTCGCCGCAGACAAGTCGCAGCGTGCCGACCCGGAGAGATTGAAACGGCGACAGGAAATATTTGATGATTTTGCCGCTGAGTTTCCCGAGGTTTTAGATCACAAACACGCCCAAGTCATCGTCAATGCGGGCGTCGCGGCTCACCACGCCGGTCACATTCCGTCTTGGAAACTGCTCATCGAAAAGATGATGTCCGGCGGGCTGCTCAATGCTCTGTTCGCGACATCGACCGTTGCGGCGGGCGTCGATTTCCCCGCTCGAACAGTTGTTATCGTCAATGCCGACAATCGCGGCAATGACGGTTGGCGGGCGTTGACGGCAAGCGAATTGCAGCAAATGACGGGTCGTGCTGGCCGCCGCGGACGCGATAACGTGGGCTTTGTCGTGCTGGCTCCCGGTCTGTTTCAAAATCCCAGAAAGATCGCCGAGCTGCTCAAGTCTCCACCCGACGCGCTCGAGAGCCGCTTTCGCGCGACCTACACGAGCCTGTTGAATCTGCTCGATGCTTTTGGCAATTTCGAACAGGTTCGCGAGATCGCCGAAAAGAGTTTTGCGTTTAGGGCAAGCCGCCGCCAGAGTGCGGACAGCCGTCAGGTTGATGGTGCTGAGATGTTGAGCGACCACATTTGGGAACCATTTGAACGCCGTGCCGCCGTGCTCGATCATTTTGGCTATATCGATCTCGAAACCGAAACCGTGACCGACGATGGCAAATGGCTCGCAGATCTTCGTATTGACAGGCCGCTGCTAGTCGGAGAGGCTTTAAAACAAGGCGTCTTTGATAAACTGACCGTCGCACACGCTGCCGGGTTGATGGCATCGGTCGCCTCTGACGCGGATCGCAGCTATGGCGAGATGCATTCATCACGGACAATGACAGACATCCTCGGAAATTTTGAAGATCTTGTCGTCAGAGTTTCTAATATTGAGTGGAAAAATGGCGTGACCCCGACCGAGGAGATCAATTATTCCGCTGCCGCTGCCGCCGAACGTTGGACCGCGGGAATGGAATGGGACGAGCTGGTTGACCGGACACGCGCCGAGGAAGGCGACCTAGTCCGTCTGCTTTCCCGCACCGGCGAGGCTTTGAGACAATTATCCAACCTTCGCGAAACAAACCCCGCCGCCGCCGCAATTGCATCTGCCGCAGCCGACGCGATTCTGCGTGAGCCAGTGAGGTAGAACCTACATCGGCTTTAGCATCTCGTATTGGCTCAGCCGCTCGTAAAATCCCAGCTCCGTAAAAAAGCTAATGACCGACGGCAGCGATTTATCGACATTTATGATCTGAAGCGAATATCCGTCTGCCGTCTCGTCCTGCAAATGCTGGACCAACGATCTACCAATGCCTCGATTTCTGTGTGATTTATCGACTGCTATCTGAGCAACGCGGCCAAATTTTGACGAAAAAACGATATAGGCAACGCATTTGCCATCGATAATCGCACCGGCGATCTTTTTCAATTCCATGCTACGACCGACGGCATCGATCGAATTTTGCCAGGACGGTTTTCCGTCCCAAAATGTCCTAAACAGATCCCAATCCGCTTCTGCGATCTTGCAGATCTCGACGCCCGGCGGTAGCGCAGCATCCGCTTTTAACTTACCGTCACATTGCAGGAGAGCGAGTTCGCGAGTCGAGCTAAATCCTAGCTTGTCATACAGAGCGATCGCGTTTTTATTGGTTGTGATGACCTCGAGCAGGCATTGCTGCACACCTTTGCCCTTAAAGATCGGCAGCATCATCTCAAACATTTCTTCGCTGATGCCATTTCTCCGCATAGTCGGGATAACGCCCGTTCCGGCATCATAGACGGTCGATCTCCCTTCCCAATCACCAAAACCATTGAGCGAAAACCCAACGAGTTTGCCGTCAATAATACAGCCGACCGTCGCATTGAGATCGACTGCGTTCAATAAAATATGATTGCGAAACTGTATCTCGGTCAGTGCAAACGGAAAGACGTAATCAGAAAACGCCTCGATAAACGCACTATAAAGCTGCGGGAAATATTCATCGTTCAAAAACCTACAGTGCCGCGAGGCGGTTTCGTTTCCAGTATCCATTTGGTAAACTGAGTTCGTGTTAGGTGGCGTAACCATAAAATTTAATTAAGGTTGTAGAAAAATGCAAGTTCTGTTAGCAAATGAGTACGGATTTTGTTTCGGTGTCGAGCGTGCTGTCGAGATGGTCGAGAAAGCTGTCAATGCTGGCGACACGGTTCGGGCACTGGGTCCGCTCATCCATAACGAGCAGGAAATGCAGCGTCTCGCACACGAAGGCGTAACCACCATCAGCCAGCCAGTTCAGATAGGACGCCTCGAAACTGCGGTCATTCGTGCCCACGGTGTGACGCCCGAAGTGCAGAAAGAACTTGAGGAATTGGCAGCAAAGGTCGTTGACGCAACTTGCCCATTTGTCACGCGCGTGCAAAAACTCGCAGCCCGCGCCGCCGAACAGGACCGTCATGTTGTGATAGTCGGCAGCCCCGACCATCCCGAGATGATCGGCGTGCATGGCTACGCTCCAAACCACGCTTTTGTGATCCGTGACGAGACTGAGGTCGCGAGTCTGCCTCGGCTACGCAATCCACTCATCGTCGCTCAGACGACCATCAAGATCAAAACTTTCTTCGACACTGCCGAAGCCGTCCGTGCAAAAACTGACGACACTGTGCAGATCGTCAACACCATCTGCTCTGCAACTCGCGACCGCCAAGATGCTGCTCGTGCTTTGTCCGGCATGGTCGATGCGTTTTACATCATCGGCGGCCGCCACTCGTCAAACAGCGTTAAGTTACTTGCCGTCTGCAAAGAGGAATGCGAAAAGAGCTTTCTCATCGAAACTGAGGACGAGATCAATGCCGCAGATCTCATCGGCGTTAAAACCGTCGGTGTCACGGCCGGAGCCTCGACCCCAAATTGGCTGATAGATATGGTAGTCAAACACCTCGAAAGCATAGGCCACGACCAGTCAGTCGGGTTAAAACCTTAGGAAATAACCACGAAATACACGAAAAGACACGAATAAGAATCTTCTTTTATTCGTGTCTTTTCGTGTATTTCGTGGTTAATCTTATTAAACAGTTATACGCTTGCTCCCGTATATCCAGCCCCGAAGCGGGCTGCGTCACCTTCAGCAAGAGCGTTGAGCAGTTCGTAGTGAAAGTAATCAAAGCGTGCTGCAACTGGCGGTTGGACGCGTTTGTCATACATCTCGCGTGAGCGATCTATGGCTTCGCGCAAGCGTTCATACAGATCGTGCGACTGACGGCCCTCGAGTACTTTCTTTTCGTTATAGAGCTTGATCTCCGATACGAGCAGACGTGCAAATCGCCGTGCGTCGTTGTGCAGACGACGTTCGTCTTCAGGCACCTCGATCGGCAGATCTACATTACGATCGCTGAGGCGTGCCTGAGGTACCGCCGGAGTGACAACCTCGGAAACGGGTTCGATAGCCTGGCTGACTCCGCTACCGCCGATCATGCCGGCAGGAGCAAATGGCTCAACAGCACTCTCAAAAGGCGAGAGCCCTGTCCTTGCAGATTCGATAGAACCGCCGGAATCAAAAACCATCTCGCCCGAATTTGATTCAAACGCCGCGACCGGTTCCGGCTCAGGCTGCACATTTTCGGCGACGTATGCAGGTGCCGGTTCCGGCACAACAACTTCTTCGACATGCGGAGCCACGGCAACCGGTTCGTAAACTTCTGCCGGCTCAAATGCCTCGACCGTTTCTACGGTCTCATAAGATTCAAATACCGGTTTCTCGACAACCACTTCGGTCGGAAAACCACCTTGAACAGAATCACTGTCACTAAATGTAAAATCTTGCGGCTCGGAAACTTCGACTGGTTCAACTTCCGCGACCGTTTCGGCAAATGGCGATGCCGCCTCAAGCTTTGCGGGAGCCGTGTATGAATCTTCGAGGTCGGCAGTCGGCATATCGCGATCTTCCGCCTTAGCCGACTGCGATAATGCGAGCAATTCGACCGTAAGCCCGGCAATACTGACAAGTGTTTGGAGAGCTTCGATATTTACCGATGCTCCCTGACTGCCCTGGTCGGCATACATTACAGCAACGCCGCGTCCACGAGCGACGAGCGGGATCGCAAACATCTGTTCAGGTGAGCCAAATCCTAGCGGCTCTAAAAATCTTGCATCTTCAGAGGTTGCTCCATTAGAGCCTTCGGCTGTCGATTTTGAGTTGCTGGCTTTTCCGAGAATTGTGTCCGCTGCCGTCGGGAAATGAATTTCCCGAACTGCGGCATCGTCGTCTCCGGCTTCTTCGCCAAAGACTTTCCAGCCTGCAATATGGTCGTTTTTTATGATGAAAAATGCGCCTCGCGGAGCAAATTCAGATGCATGCTCGACAAGCGTTTTTAATATTGCCGACTGCGAATCTTTGCTCGTAATATCGGCTATTGCATCGCGGAGTCCGGCGTAATTAGCAGGAACCTGAGCAGGAGCCACGTCATTCTCCGAAGCTAGTTTTTCAGCCTCGGCATAAGCCATTGCGCTGAGTTTGGCTCCCTCGTCTCGGGCGAGTTTTAAATGCTCGGCTACGAGCTGGCTAAAGCCCTGATCAAATTCTTTGTTAGAATCAAAGCGCGCGGCAAATCCTTGAAAAGCCTCGGCCGTTTGGGCTCGATGCTTATCAAACTCGGCTTCGATCTTTGTCTGAAATTCGGTTACGTCCTGCCTCATTTCGGCGTGGACGTTTTTGAGATAACTCTCGAATTCCGTTCTCAGGCTTTGTTCGAGTTCTTCGCTATTCACTTATGGTTTTCCTCCATCGGGCAATAAATAAAGTATTAGTAAGGAATATAGGCGGTCTGGCAGATCAGGGCTGCAGGTCTAAACCTGCGGATTGGGCGACGATCGGCACTAATCGCCATTCAATCGATTATGACCAATCAGGGGTGAAAATGTCAAGAAATTCTTGTGTATCAACAAAATAAAATTTGTTAAACGTTTGAGGCGAGAAGATTAAACAGCTACAACAGTTATGTCGGGATCGACCTCTTCCTGGATCATATTTTCGATGGCCATGAGAGTTCCGGTCAGCGAACTGGGGCAGCTGCCGCAGGCTCCTTGATATCGAATGGTCAATTTGCTGTCTTCGAGGTCTAGGACATCTATCCAGCCGCCATCACCTGCGAGATAAGGGCGAATGCGTTCGTCGAGGAGCTCGTTGATCTGTGAGAGTTTCGGGTTATCACTAGCCGCAGCAGCGATGGCCCCGCCGACAGCCTTTGCCGCACCGTTGCCATTTGTCGCAGCCACAGCGTCAGCCGCACGAATCGGCACCGCCAGATCAGGCAGCAGCTCGTCCCACTCGGCATCATCGGTCTTTTCGACGGTGATCATCTTGTCCATGTAAAAAACGGACACGACTTCGCCGATGTCAAAAAGCGATCTAGCCAGCACATCTTCAGCACCGGCCTCAGCCGTTTTGAATGAGTGCGATGTTCCGTGCGACACCGGTTCTTTCAAGATAAACTTTACGGCGTTGGGATTTGGCGTTTCCTGAATGTCTGCGATCTTAGGCATTTTTTTACTTAACAAATGTAATTTTTAATCATTACATTTAAGTAAACATTATAACCTATATTCCGCATTAGTCCACAACCAAACATAAAATACGGCCGGGATCTTTGCATCTCCGACCACTCTTATTTAACCCACAAAAACACCTACAGCTTTATACAACAGCCGGAGATCGCTATTTTCAAAATATCATCGAAGCGTCAAATTACTATTCGGTAATATGAATGTCTTCTTTCTTATTGACCCGTCCCGACAGAAACATCGCTCCGAGTGCTATCGTTGCAATCACAAGAACAGCAAACAAAATAAAGAAAACTATGTTTTGACTGCTAGTGTACTGAAGCCACGAAAAAACGGCACCTACTGCGGTGACGAGAGCTATAATGGCAAAAA
>JAYVOS010000463.1:0-11915 GCA_043757775.1 Chloracidobacterium sp.
CGGCCGTACCGCCAAAATCTGTGCCGTCCGTCACTGTCGGCGTCAAATCGCCACTCACGATTGAGGTGAGTGGTGAACCGCCTCGGATATCGATCTCCGGGGCTGGGGCCGCCGCCACCGCACCAACATTTCTTGGTGCGGCGAGACTATATACCGGGCCTCCCAGGTTGGGACTCGTCCAAGCGAGAGCTCCGGCCTGGGTATATGCGTAAACAAAATTCGTAGCGTTGGCCACATATACATTCCCGTTTATCGGGTTTGTCGCCATGCTCGCCGGACCGACTGCGGGCGTAAAAGAGGTTACAACAGACTGAGTTACGGGGTTTACAACCACTATCTTGGTCGAGCCCACCCCGCCGACATAAATATACCCTCCGCTCGATTGCTGAACGGCGATCGAATCGATCGCGGTGATCAGAGCCGAAAGGTTCAAGCTCCAAACTGTTGCGCCCAAACTACTTTTATTCATTTGGTAGAGGGTAGTTCCGCACCCTCGGTACAGATTGCCGCCCGCCGGATTGAGGTCCGTAGGCCCCTGACAGGACGCGGCCGACGTTAGCGTTCCGGTAGCGGTAGAACTGTATATAGTATTGTAGCTGGTACTTGGGTGAGTGATCGCGTAGATCTGTCCGTTCGCGGGGTCGATCGTCGGGCGGGCAAGATCGTTGGTCCCGTCACAGAAGATAGTGCTTCCGTCGATCCGGCTAACCTTTCCAAGGTCTCCGAAATAACCGGTCTTTGTGAGAGTAACTCCGGGAGTTCCGCTTGTCGTATCCACAGCGATGCCGCCGTTCCCGATGTAATAATTTCCTGCTCCACCGCATCCCGCATAGGCAGTACTCCAGGACTGCACTCCACTCGGGTCGTATTTATATACGTTGGCAGGGCCGTAGCCGGGGCCGCAGTTAGGCGAATCGGCGGTATAAACGCTGAGATCGCCCTGATCCACCGCCAAACCGCCGCAGTTCGTTCGCCCGACGGGTCCCCAAATGATCGTTCCGTCGACCCCTTTTAGTCTGTACAGGGTCGTGCCTCCGACATTAACTGCCAGATCTCCCGTGCTCGTGCTCGATACCGCACCTGTACCATTGATCGCAAAACTGTACGGGTTCTCATCCGCGTCATTGTTCCCGATAGTGAGCGTCGCGTTACGAACCCCAGCCGCGATGGGATCAAATACGATGGTAAAGGTAGTGGTTCCGGTGGTTGGTGCCACAGGCGACGTCGGTTGGAGTGTGACGGTAAAGTCAGCCGGGTTTGCTCCAACGACCACAACCTTTGGCGTGGTCGTCAAGAACAGGTCGAGCGACCCCGTGTTTGCGATCGTAAATGTGTGCGATACAGTTCCGCCTGTGACGGGCGTACCGCCAAAATCTGTGCCGTCCGCCACTGACGGCGTCAAATCGCCACTCACGATCGACGTGAGCGGTGAACCGCCTCTAATATCGATCTCCGGGCCGACGGACGTGGGGTTGCCAACGATGTCCCGCGGCGCGGCGAGGTTGTAGACCGGACCGCCCAGATCAGGGCTCGTCCAGACGAGCGCACCAGTGGGACTGTAGGCATAAACAAAGTTCGTGGCATTTGCTACATATACATTTCCGCCGTTCGGGTTAACAGCAATGTATGCCGGGCCGACCGCCGGGGTAAACGAGGTTACAACTGTCCGGGTTGCCGGGTTCACGACCACGATCTTGGCCGATGCCACACTTCCAACATAGATATACCCTCCGCTCCAGGGCTGAACAGCTATCGAATCGATCGCGGCGATCTGGGCTGACAGGCTAAGACTCCAGTTAGTGGTGCCCAGACTGCTCTTATTCATTTGATCGAGCGTCGTCCCGCATCCGCGGTACAGGTTGCCGTCCGCAGGATTGAGGTCTGTCGGTCCCACACACGACGAGGCAGACGTTAGAGCTCCAGCCGTCGTAGCACTGTAGATCGTATTGAAGCTCGTACCGGGCGCTGTGACCGCGTAGATCTGTCCGTTCGCAGGGTCGATGGTGGATCGGGTAATATCATTGGTAAACACGCTCCACTGCTGAGCCCCCGTGGTGCGATTCGATTTCGCGATCCCGCCGAAGCACCCGGATTGCGTCCAAACAACACCGGGAGTGGCGCTGCTTGTATCGACAGCGGCCTGACCCACATAGTAAAAATTGCACGTTCCGGTCCGGCTAATGGTGCTGGTCCATGCAACGGTTCCGCTGGCCCCATATTTATAGACCGTTCCAGCTACGCCGGAGGTGTGGCTGCCGTTACCGGTATAAACACCAAGATCGACCTGATCCACCGCAAGCGCACCGTCATTGGGAACGGATGCCGACCACAGGACCGTTCCGTCCGTGGCCTTCAGCTTCTTTATTGAGGTGTTAGCGACGTCGACAGCCACGTCGCCTATATCGGTGCTCGGCGGCTGAATCAGACCGCGCAGCCGCGCGTTTATCACTTCTATCTCTCGCGAAGGATCCGTAGTGAATACACCGAGGGGTACTTCACCTATCTGGCGCGGACGATCAACCTTGTCTGAGACGTTGACCTTGGAGGACAAAGCCATGGCCACATAATTATTCTTGGCCTCCACCCCGCGCGAGCCTGAAAACAGTGCTGCGGCGATCAAGGATAGAATACAGACCGAAAAGACATACCGCGAAAAGGTTATAAAGCGGAACTGAAGCGACCTTCGCCACAAGGGGTAACGGTTCATAATAAGCTTCCTCAAGGTTGTTAACGAACCAAAAGTCAGCTAGAACGGACAAATCTTAAAAGAGTTAGGAGACCACGAAGATCGTTCTACATTTGGTTGGTCTGCACGCATCTTATACTTGTTTTATTTTTTTTTCAAACGGAAAATCCCGATATAACAGAACGCACACAAGCTTGGGTCCGGCTCCCGCTCTCCATGGAGCGGTTAAAGCACAAAGAAAAAGCACGAACAAGAAAATTCTCAATCGTGCTTTTTGCGTAGATCGTGACAAAAGATCTTATCTTTCGCCTATACCGACGTATTTCTGATCACGTTTACCGATGTATTCGGCACGCGGGCGGATGAGTTTGTTGTGGCCGTATTGTTCGAGGATGTGGCCGGTCCAGCCTGAGATGCGGCTGACGGCGAAGATCGGCGTGTAGAGGTCGAGCGGGATGTTCATCATATAGTAGGTCGATGCCGAGTAAAAATCGACGTTCGGGAACATTCCCTTTTTCTCTTGCATGAGCTGCTCGATACGCTGCGACATGTCATACCATTTCGAAACGCCGGTCTTGTCGGCCATGTGTTTCGAATATTTGCGTAGCCAGGTCGCACGCGGATCTTCGGTCTTATAAACTGCGTGACCTATGCCCATGATCTTACGTTTTTCCTCGAGAGCAGTTTCAACCCAAGCGTCGATCTTGTCGAGATCGCCGATCTCGATCAGCATCTTCATCACGTTGGTGTTAGCCCCGCCGTGCAGCGGTCCAGCGAGAGCCGCGATTCCGGCCGTGACCGCACCATACATTCCCGCCAATGTGCCTGAAACGACGCGCGTCGTAAATGTCGATGCGTTCAACTCATGGTCAGCATGCAAGATCAAGCACACATCAAACATGTGAGCCTCGTCAGCATCTGCCTTTTCACCGCGAAGCATATAGAGGAAATTCTCAGCGATGTTGAGTGATTTATCCGGTGCAACTATATCTTTGCCGTTGCGAATACGATCCCAAGCCGCTGAGATCGTGCCGATCTGTGCTGTAAGTTTGATAGCGGCTTTCATCGCGTGTTCGCGGTCGGTGCCGTGGCCGTTAGGATCATAAAAATCAAGCGAAGAGACCGCCGTTCGCAGCACATCCATCGGATCTGCTGTCTTCGGAAAGGTCTTCATCATCGCGATCACTTCGGCAGGAGCTTCGTAGTTAGCACGGATCTCCGCGTTTAGTGCAGCGAGTTCGTCAGCCTTTGGCAGGCGACCGTTCCATAACAAAAACACGACCTCTTCGAATGTCGAATTCGCAGCCAAGTCGTGAATGTCATATCCCTGATAAATTAAAATGCCCTGCTCGCCATTGACGTCGCCGATCGCACTCTGCGCTGCGACAACGCCACGAAGGCCTTCGGCAGCGGCTGTTGTCGGTTCTGTTCCTGTACTCATAATATCTCTCTATATCTCTCTATTTACGTATTTTATCTCTAACCTGTTATATTACCGAAGCGCCATTTTCTACACAAGCGAAACTGCAAGTATTGGACATATCAATTGATAAAATAGTTGCAAATGACGGTCGGCAAGCGCAAAAAAAGCCGCGAAACCGGGCAGATCCCCAAAGGAGAATCAAACGGAAAATGCCCCGTTTCGCGGAAAGTGAGAAGTTTTGTTTTAGCTTTTAGTTTTTAACTTTTCACTATTACCTAATTTGCGATTCGTATGAGGTCTTGATACGCATCTGCTGATTACGGTTGAGCTTAATGTGCTTGCCGCGTTCGATGACGACGGCTCCGACACCGAAAGCCGCTCCGACGCCTGCTCCAACCGCTGCTCCGACCGGACCGCCCGCAACTGCACCGATCACCAAACCTGCGGTCGTCGTGCCGCCTACCTTGACGAGATCGCTCTTGAGCGAACTTTGCCCGATGGCGGTACCTTCGTTATCGACACGCTTCACATTGTCGCCTTTGACCGGCATTACCTCTATCATCGTGGCACTAAAATTGGTCCAGCGTCCGTCAGCCAGAATTACGCGGTCAAATGACAGAGACATTTCGCTACGGCGTTTGATGCGACCCGGTTGTGTGATCTTGGCTATGCGCCCCTCGACCGTTGCTCCTGCGATCTCGGCGGGAGCCACGATCTTTGCAGTAAATTTGTCGCCCGCACGGCTGCGTTCGGTGCTAAGGTCTTCCTGCAGTTCGAGGATCAACTCGGTATCACGCGGGATGACGATAGTGGCGTTGCCGTAGGTAGGATATGTGTTTGTCGCCGACGTATCGGTCTGGCTGTTGTTGGTCTGCTGAACCGTGACCGGGTCAACTGTACCGCTATTTTGCGTCGTGTTGTTGTTCGTATTATCAGCGACATTTGTGCTTTCGCCCACAAGCACACCGCCCCGGCGAGACAAATTCTGCGGCAGATTAGCGTCAAAGGAGCGGCGTTCAAAGCCCGTATTGTAGCCCGACTCAAATCCCTGCTGATATCCGTCTTTGTAATCTTCGATAGTGCCGTAGTCTTTATTGAATGCACGATTGGCTTTTGTGTAATCAGTGTGTCGCGAATAGCTTTTAGCCAGACTGTCGATCGTATCGCGATAGCCCGCCATGTATCCATCCGAGTAGCCGGTGCGGTAGCCGCGTTGGACAGCGAACATCGTGTCCTGCGTCGTCTGAGCCGCTGCCGTATGGACAAATACCGCCGGAATGGCGAGTAAACTTAAACATATACTTAACACAATTACACTAATATCTCGTTTCAATCTCATCATTTTTCTCCTTTAATTGACGTCGGAATTGGCTAGAAATATAATATCCGCTTATGTTTATACACTAATACTTTATAAGTTACAAGAACTTTTTGCTCTTTTTATGATTTATTTTTCTTAATATTATGTTTAAGAAAATGTGCGAATTTTGTTAAATATGCATAAAAATGGCAGTGGGCGTAAAACGCCCACTGCCGAGTAGCTCTCTGCTAAGGAAAAAAGTCTAGAAACTCTTGCGAAAAAGATATGACGCACGAATAAAAAACGTGCGGCTGTTGCGGGCAAAACCCGGCTCTAATTGGCCGTTATAACGGTTAAAACCGTTGTAGTTAAGATTGTCGTTATAGCCAACGTAAAAAGCGGTTCCGGGACTCGGGTTGATGCCAAACAAAAATTGGCCGCTAGCGTTAGACGAAAGTGTATCGTAATCCCATCTTACGCGTACGTATGTAAACCGAGTGAACTGGTATGTCGTCTTCCACTGAAAGATATTGGTGTCATAGGCGACGAGTCCGGTGTCATTTCGTGTCAGTTTGCTTTTTGTAAAATTAAGCGAAGTTGTCAGCTGATCGATCGGTTTATATGTAAAGCCAACATTTACATCGAACTCACGTCCTGGACCGGGATCTAGTGCTGGCTCAGGCCCGACATATCCGCTTTTTACCCACGCAGTGTATGCTGCGCTTGCACGCGGATAACCGTTACCGCCGCCGAAATCATAATCGAGTGTCCCCCAGATCGAAGCCACAAAACCGTAAACACTAAGTTTTTTATTAAAAGTCTTATTGATGTAAAAGTTAAAGTAAGGTTGCGGTGCCCCACGCGTAGGTGCACCAAAAAAGCCTCCGGCCTGTCCCGTGGCAGGATTACATTTTGGGCCAAATTCCTCTTCGTATATCTTTTCGTATTGATTTCCTACCTCAAAATTAAACGAAATATTTCCTTTTAACTGTATGTCCATACCCGCTCCGCCCAGTACATACTGCAAGCGTCCCCTCCAATCAAATGAATATTTTACGAACTGGTTTGTATTGAGACCAATAAGTGTCGCCTTTGGCCTGGATTTTATGCTCCAGCGGTTTGCCAAAAATACGGTATTTGAATCCGTCCTTCTAGCAAAACCTGCATCCGTACGAAAATCCTTGGTTCGGCCGGAAACCTCTGCATACCATCCGTGCGTCTCTTTTGTAGTATCGAGGCTCCAGTAATACCCAAATCCATTACCGGTGCGGTATTTTGATCTGTCAGTGTTCGGGTCGTAAAAGGTCTTTCGAGAATATGTTCCCAGAGCCTGAAATGTCATTACAGTGCTCGAATTAAACTTGTAGATCCCGTCAAAGCCACCCACGAAATTTCGATTTTTCGGAAAAACACGTGCCGTACCGAAAAACCCGATGCTATTGCTGGCTCCAAAATCTCGTTTTAATCTGACGACGCCGAAAAGAGCATTCTTATCTAAAAATTCATTGATCGAACACCTGATCAAAGGATTGGTAAGCTGCCGGACAAGGCATTGGCTATTCAGCGTCCGCTCATTTTCGGAGTAGTTTCCTGGGGCATTGTCCGAGGCAGCCAGTATTCCGAAAGACGTTTTGTTGATCTTTCCGGTTAGTTTTAGAGCCACGTCAGGATCTACGATCGTTCGTGAATAAAACGGCTGTAGCGGCGAGTTAAATATATCTTTTCCCTCGAGAAAGAACGGCCGCTTTTCCTCAAAAAAGATCGGGAACCGCTGATTGGCCGAAACCACCGGAGCGTCGGCTTCGATCTCGGCGTAATCAGGGTTAATAGCCCCATCGAAAGTCACGTTAGGCGAAAGCGTGTATTTAAGATTAACGCCTATATCTTTTTTTATCTGGTGGTTAACGAATCTGCCGGGCGGGAACAGGTTGTCTGACACACGCTCACCGGTCTCGCTAAGAGTAACGCTTGGCACGACCTCTAAAGTCCTTTCGTATTTGACCTCGTCTAGTCCGCTGATCCGGCCATACTTGATCAATTGACCCGAAACGTCGCGGTCGTCGGGCATCCATGAGTCGAATTCATCGTTGAAGCGGTTGATATTCCTTGCGACGTTAAAGCCCCATAGCTTTCCCTTTCCGGCGGAGTAACGAAGCGATTTGAAAGGTATCTTAACTTCGACTGACCAACCCCAATCTTCGATGACGCCTTTGGAGTCCATTACAATGTCAACCGAAAAATCCGGCCCCTGGCCCTCAGTAAATATACCATCCTGCTGGACACCGAGCGGATTAAACCCGAGGACATAAGCCCGGCGGTGGTCGTCGTAAGTATCGAGCCACATACGGACGTTATCTTCACCAAATACGTTATCGCGTTTTGTGACAGTCGCCCGGATCTTGTCCTTTTCATCCCAGCATTTAAATGCAACATAGAGGTTGTGTTCGTCATACATCACATAAACCTCCGTCAGTCTTGACGGCGCCGTGTTATAACCGGGCTGCGTCTGGTAAAAATCTTTGAAAACAGTGGCATCTTTCCAAGCAGGCTCGTCGAACTTGCCGTCAATAAGCGGCGGTGCCGATGTTTTTGTAATGACGATCGGGCGAGCTTTTTCCGGCGGAACCTCTACTTTGCCGCCCTTTATATCTATCGGAGCAGGCGACGGATCTGCCGGTGCAGTTTTGGCAACACTTTCGCCATTAGGGCTTTTTGTTTGCTGGCCATTAATGCAAAGCGACAAGATTATGATCGCGATCATCGAACCGATTTTGTTCATGACTACACCTAAATGACAGAATACGATATTTGGTAAGAATGTATAAGAATAAAGATATGTTATTGACTGCAATTCCCTTGCAGTCACAAAAGTTTCAGCGTTTACGTAAATACTTGACCACGATGATCTTTTTAATTTGATTAGTTTGTATTTGCACGGCGGACGACGACTTCGCCGTCGCCTACCTTGTAATGATACGTCGGACCGCCGTTGCCAAATCGCCAAACATTTTCAGTCGGCTTTGCAGGCACGCCGAGATTTTCGACGGTCAAAGTTTCGACATTGGCTTCGACATCAAAATTTGGCTCAGTGGGAACGGTCAGGATAAAGTGGCCGTCTGACGCTCTGCCGGTGAGTTTTACAAAAACGCCTTCGAGATAGACCTCGCCATCAGAGGTCTGCACGTCGAGATCGCCTGTAAATCCGACTACTCTGATCCGGCCATCCGAATTTGCCAGATGCATCGTGCCGTAAACGTCCCGGACGTTGATCGACTCATCACTGCCCGCTAGGTCAATATCGCCGGAGACTCCGTCGAGACGTATCTCACCATTGGTTTTGATCTTAAGATTTGATTTGCGGGGAACAAAAACCTCGATGCGTACGCGCACACCGTCATTGAAAAAATTTCCATTTCTTGATTCCGAATCGGGGTTTTCTATATTTATATTAACGGCAGAATCGCTGTGGTCTTCGCGAATCTGGATCGGGCCGCGATTTCCGGCATCGGAAAATTGTGTCACACGATACTGCACTTCCGACTTGTCCCAACCGCGAACAACGATCGCACAACCCTTTGCCTCAACCGTCACCTTAGGCACGCCTTTAACTGGAAACGAATCGCTCTTTTGCTCGACACGCGCAACCTGCGACGAAAAGTCAATATTAGCGATCTGAGCCAATACTTTTTGTTGGATCTTGAGGTTTTCGAGATTTGTCTGGACGTTGGTGTTGACTGCGACCTGCATCGCTTTGTCTGCCTCGGCCATTGCCTTATTAATATTTTCCGAGGTTATCTTCGCGATCTCAGGCTGTGCGCGTTCGATCTCACGCTGAGCCTCTCGCAATACTCTTGACGATTCCCGCTGAGCATCTCGTGCCGCTTGCGGGGTCTCTCTTTGACCATCACGAACTGCTTTGGCAGCCTCCTTGTTCACACTCATCGACTTGTCGTTATTATTTTTATCGTCGTCATCCTTGTCCCAATCTTGGTCATCTTTCTCCTTTTGCGGAAGCAGATCCACCGCCGGGCTGGGCGTCTTACCGTCGTTCTTTCGTCCAATGGCGAGGGCACCGTTAACGCTGTCGAGCTTGATGCGGACATCGCCGCTGCCGATCCGTCCGTAGAGGTCGCGACCGATATATTTACCCTTGCGAACACGTAAGCCGAAATCATTTGTGATGTTCCCATTGAGCGAATCGGCGTTAACCGTAGCACTCGCATCCGACGGGATAACGAGATTAACGTGTCCATTGACCGTCGAGAGAACTACTTTGGTGCCGGTTTCAAGCCGGTCAAAATCAGCGACGACCTCACCGTTAACGGTCGAAAGATTGGCGTTGCCGCGAAGATTGGTCGCATTGACCGTGCCGTTAACGGTTGAGATCTTAGTGTAATTAGTAAAATTCGAAACCGTGACCGAACCATTGACCGTCTCGACCTCGTTGAGAAACGCCGTTCTCGGGACCATCAAATGGAACGCCACCTGAAGCCGTCCGTTGCCGAAATACAAACCTTCGCCATTTTTCGTGGACTTCCAATTGCCATAATCGGTCTCGACGTTGATGGCATCGGGCCGTGAATCGATTCTGACCTGGACCTGTGACAATCGCTCTTTGCTGTCGGCGGTCTTGGTGTATTCGAGCCTTACTTCGTTGCGATCCCAAGCCTCGACGACGATCGAGCCGTTGATATTAGAAATGCTGAGACGCCCATTTGCGTTCAGCGGATATGTCTGATCAAATTTTTCGGTCTCGTCTTGTATTACAACTGCAGCCGGAGCAGGAGTGTTTTGAATAACCGGCTCACCCGTCGCCGAATTTCCGTGCGATGAAAATACTAAACCTGCGAAAACTATCGTGTATAACCAACTCATATAATTGCGTCTCCTGTAATTGAGATCCCTTGAGGAATTTTTCCGTATCTAGCAACAAAACACCACAGGACGGATGTTTATGACAATCTTTTTCCGATTTTTCCGAAAAATATCATTTCTTTATTGCAGGCTCGGCTAAATGGGCAAATGTCGGGGCGTATGCTAGTATTAACACTTTGTTTTCCTCAGGGAAAATTACTTTATTAGTTGACGATGGAAAGCGAAGCAGCGTTGCCAATGACCGATTCAGAAGACATACACCATTCGATCGCCGATGCCGGCGATATGGAGCAGGTGTGGGAAAAAGAAATAACAGTCCGCGACGTGTTTCGCAATCTGTTGCGGCATCCGGCACAGATCATTACGCGTTGGAATTGGAAAACTGCACTGATCGGAGCCCTTGTCCGTGCGTCGTTTTATTTTACGGTCTATCAGGCTAGCCGCGAGACTTGGATCGTCACGCTAACTGCTGTGGGTGTCGAGCTCGCGTTTCGCTTTGTCACGACGGGGCTTGCGGGTGCTGTCGTTCAATCGTTTCGCCGCGCAACGCCTGAGTGGGTTGCGACTGCGATCATCTCGATCTCGCTGCCGACCATCACACATCTGATCGAATTTTTTACTCATTACGTCCAGGAGACATACTATTCGGATGTTTTCCCGGCGTCCGCAAATGATTCACGGCAAAAGACATTTGCTGTATCGGTGTTGTTTTCCGTCATCTCGGCGATGTTTAATCTCTATATTATGCGGCATGGCGTTTTGCTGGTCGGTGCAGGCGAAGCAACACAGACGCTATGGACAGACGTTAAAAAGATGCCGGTGCTAGTCAAGGATTTCACGATCTACCTGCCAGCGATGCTGCTGGAATTTATTGACGAAGGCAAGGTGTTTCGTGCTATCGGCATATTTATATTTTTCGGCACGGCGGTCGGCACTATACTAGGCACCACACGCGGTGTTTGGAATTGGGCTTACCGCTCGGCATTCGGTGCGTGGGGATTGCTGTTATTTTCGATGGTAATGGGCACGATAGTAATATATTTCAAAAAGAAAAATCTGCGTGCCGCAGAACAAGACTCGCAATAACCAACAATGCTCGAATTGGTCTTCGCAAATCTGAGGGTTCGTCCGTTTCGCACGCTGATCAGCGTGATCGGCGTCGCTCTCGGCGTTGTGCTGGTCGTGCTTTTCACGGGTCTCGCACGCGGAATGATGAACGACATGACCAAGCGTGCGTCGAATTGGAAAGCCGAGATCCTTTTCACCCGTCCCGGCGGGATGGATATGATGAGTTCAAACGCCGCCGTCAACACTCAATACGCCGCAAAGCTCCGCGAGATCGACGGCGTCCGATCGACGGTGCCCGTCATTCGCTACATCACCTCCGACAACAAAGGCCGCTGGGGCATACGTCAGCTTGACGGCGTCGAATGGCAGCCGTTTGCCGATATGAACGGTATCTCGATCGTCGAAGGCCGCCCCGCCGTTGCCAGCGACGAGATCGTGATGGATGAACGCGAGATCACAGACGACCATCTCAAGGTCGGCGACAGCTACGAGTTGTTTGGCGGCAAGCAGTACAAGATCACAGGCGTTTTCTCACCGCCGTCAGGTGCCCGTATCAAAATGTC
>JAYVOS010000464.1:0-3192 GCA_043757775.1 Chloracidobacterium sp.
GACCGGTCACTTACTTTACGCTCAACAAACGTCGCCGGGCCGCGTCGAGCACGGGCAACCCAGTCTGCCTTTGTATCGCCCTTTGTCTCACCCGCGTGCGTGAAGACAAAATCGTCCGCTGTTCGCCTTTCAATGAATTTCACATCGCCAACAACAACCGCCGACTGCCATTGTTGGTCGAGCTCAAGCAGCTCAGCCGTATCGTCCTTTCGGACTTCTTGGCCCGACGCGATTACCGGGCCAATCATGAATAGAACGGACGATAGCATCAACGTCAATATTGTTATCTTGAGATTATCGCCGTAGTAAAGTGTATTCATCTTTAATTCCTATGGCTTTTTTGACGGAGGGGGCGGGATCAGGTCTTCGGCTGCCACGATCTGCCATTTGCCGTTTCGCTTAAGCCAAGTATCCATCCAAACGAATTGCCCAGGGGTGCCATTTTGCCGTTCCCAGCTTTCACTGCCTTGAGCAACCGCGGTGTTACCAAAAAACCTGATGTTGACGTAGTCGAGTTTATTTGAGCGAAAGTATTTCGGAGCGTCTTTTGTATCTGCTATCATTTCCGCTTTGCCGTACACCTTTCCCTTAGGGTCAACGCCTACGAAATCATCTGCCAATATTCGCTCGATGGTGGTGGTGTCGCCAGTAGCTACCGATTCCGCCCACTTCGCTTCGCTCTCGCGGATGTACCGCTCGGCGGCGGTTTGCTTGCTTGAGATTGTGCTATCAGGCGTCTGTGCCGAACCTATTGACGCGAGAACCAAAACGAAGCAGCAAAGTATTATCTTGTTCATAGACCTTTCTCCTTTTCACACAAAAATTATGGATTCATCAGGGTGAAGTACAATTCACCGAAACTTTAACACTAAGCGATATTCAGAGCAAGAACCGGGTCGCTATCGCTGGCGGTTCTGACAGGAGTCGGACTTACGCGGGCGGTTCGGCGAGGATCTTGTCAAAGGCGGAGCGGATGTTTAGGCGGTGGATGGTGAGGTGTTCGAGGAGGTCGGCGGGGCCGGCGAGATGCATGCGGGCGGCGATGGTCTTTAGGGCGGTTTCGTTGGCGATCGGGACGCGGGTCGTGCGGCCTACGGTCAGGCGGAGATTGTGGTCGAGAGCGGCGAGGAAGGTGTAGCCCTCACGAAGAGACGGGAGACAGGAGACAAGAGACGGGAGACCGGATGGCGTCGGGTCTTCGTCAAATTTACGTTCCAGTTTGTCTAGCATCGCATGGGTTGAGCGTCCATTGACCAAATTCTCCTGTCTCCTGTCTCCGGTCTCATCGGCTTCCTCATCAGGGATGTTGTAGCGGAGCTGCAGGTAACGCATAGCAAAATATACGTCGAGCAGTCCGCCGGAGCCGTATTTGATGTCAATGTCTTTGCCGCGAATGGAGTTAGCACGCTGCTCTTCGAGGGCGTGACGGACGCGTAGGGTTTCGGCTCGAAGCTCTGCTGGATCAGCGGCGGCCGCGCGTTCGTGGATCAGGCGTCGGGTCTCGTTCTCGACGTTAAAGCCTATGCTCCGGTCGCCGCCGACGAAACGCAATTTAACAAACGCCAGCATCTCCCATATCGCCGCCGTGTCCTGCATGTAGCCGAGAAATGCGTCGATCGACATCGCGGACATTCCTTTGCTGCCGAAGGGGCGCAGGCGAAGATCGACTCGGTAAAGATTGCCGTCGCGGGTCATCGACGAGATAGCGGTCACGAAAAGTTCGACAGCCCGCGAGTAAAATTCGGCCGGCGTGAAATCCGTAAGGGGCTCTTTGGGGTCGTAATAGACGATGACAAGATCGAGGTCGCTGCCGTAATCAAGCCCGCGGCCTCCGAGCTTACCAAGAGCGAGGATCGCGATGTCGAGTTGCGTGTTTTGGTCATAATAACGCTGCGAAAGCTCGTCACGGACGGCTCGTAGAGCGGCATCGATGCTGGCCTCAGCAAGCCTTGTCTGCAAGCGTTTGGCTTCGCTAATGGTGATCTTTTCGAAAATGTCCCGCACGACGATCTCAAGCAAAAGATGCGACCAAGTCTTTCTCATCGCCGACAAACGCTGGCCAAAATCACGCGCCGATTCGACCGCGTCCATCATCTCGACGGCGTAATCCGGTTCGGCAAACTCGGCTTCGGGGTCGGGAAGACTTGCGGCGAGGTCGGGATTTGCCGCAAGCATCGCCGAAAAATGCGGCGACACGGCGGTGATGCGGGTCAGAACAGCGACACTTGTGGCGTCTGCCGCGTAGGCAACATCGGATTTCTCTATCGACGCCATCACGTGCGACAGCGTGCGTTCCTGCAGGTCGGGGATCTCAGCGTTCGGAGTTCCAACTTCAGTCGGCTCTTCCTCATGCTGGCCGCCTAAAGGCGGAACTCCAAACACCCGCGCGAAAACGCCCGCGACACAATCTGTGTATCTTTTGAGACTCTGCTCAAAATCACCGCCGCCGATGAATTCTATCCGTCGAGCGAGCAGTTCGCGTTTCTCAGGATCGTCAGAAACGGTATGTGTCTGCACGCCGTTTTCCATTTGGATGACGTGTTCTGTGCGGCGTAAGAATTCGTAAGCGGACGACAGTCCTGTCAGCTCTGCCTGCGTTAGATGATGTCGGTTCGTGAGCCGGTCGAGGCTGATCAGCGTGTGCGGGACACGCAGCCATTTGTCCAGGCCGCCGTGAGCAAGTTGGAGAGCCTGAGCGATAAACTCGATCTCGCGAACGCCGCCGCGTCCGAGTTTAACATCGTAACCACGCCGATTTATCTGCTCGAGATCGATTTTCTGCTTGGACAGACGAACGTTGCGAAGCGACGACGTGACGGTATCGGTCGTTGAAAAAACAAGATCCTCGACCTTTAAAAAGAACTCGCGAAACAGCTCGATGTCTCCCGCACAGCCACGCGAACGGATCAGCACCTGGTGTTCCCACGGGCGGGCCTCTTGTTTGTGATAACGGACGAGGTCCTTGACTGATAAGGCCAACGCACCTAGCGAGCCGTGCGGACGCAAACGTAGATCGACGCGGTAGGCAGCACCTTCGCCGGTTGGATTGCCGACGAGTTTAACAGTATATTCGGCGAGTTTTACGAAATATTCGCGGTTAGTCACGGCACCGCGTGTGCCGCTGCCGGAGGTTGTGCCTTCGGCGGAATAAAGAAAGAGCAGGTCTATGTCCGACGAATAATTAAGCTCGCG
>JAYVOS010000465.1:0-3191 GCA_043757775.1 Chloracidobacterium sp.
GATATTTTTGAGCTTTTCGCTGATATGGCTCGGCATTACATGGCAGAGCGGCTGGGTGCGATATCACGAATATGCAGGCGAACAGGCGTTTCAGAGCCTGAAGATACCGGACGAATTGGCACTTGCGCAAAGCGACCCTAGCCAATGGATAAGCCCGGCAGATCGTAAGAATATTGACGTTGGTAAGCGAGATCTTTATCGCTCTCTGGATGCAGGCTTTTTCCGTAATATCGAAATGCTGCCAAAGCTTGCTTGGTTTGAATATCTCTCTGGTGACACGGATAAAGCTGTGCAGAGACTCGGCATCGCCGCCGATATTCAAACCGGCGAGGCGAGGGCTCTGAGCCTATATTATCGCGGTGCAATATTGAATCGTTTGGGCCGCCCCGAAGAGGCCCTTGCAAACCTTGATCAAGCTCTGTTAGAACGCCCCGATCTTGTCTTGGCACGCGAAGAGACAGGCGAATCGCTGTGGTTGCTCGGCCGTTATCAGGAAGCTACCTCGGCCTGGACAGGCGCTGTTAGAAAAAATCAGGCATTAGCGTTAGCTACCGAATTCCTTGCCGGTGCTGCCGCCTCAATGGGCAACCGTGAATTGGCAATTAAACTTGAAAAAGAGGCGGCAAAGAATACTCCCGAAGATCCGTTTTTTCACTGGATGCTTGCAATGCGTCTTCAAAATGTTGGGATGACCTCATTGGCGGAAAAACATTATAAAATAGCGTTCGAGATCGATCCGACATTTCAGTCACGCAGGAAATAATAAAAAAGGCGGCCCAAAAGCCGCCTTTAATAATTAAAATGGGGCTGAAGTTATTGCCCGATAATATCCTGATTTAACATATCGGCAGTTACGCTCACTGCTTTTGTCGCAAAAGTAAAACGCCTCGATGTTACGTTCAGATTATAAGACTGGCCCGCCGTCACATTGGTGAACTGGTAATATCCAAAACTGTTCGTAACTGCAGTCCTGACGGCACCGAATGGGTCGGTCATACTGACGGTCGTTCCACGTATACCGCGGCCGGTGGGTGATACTACGCGTCCGGATATAGCAAATAGAGCTGCACTTGGTCCTTGAATTGTTACATTTATCGGAGCACCGGTCTTGTAAAAGCCAACGATTGCCGTTTTGTTCTCAGGTGGACGGTTTGAATCGAACCGGAAGTTATAAAGCGTGCCCCAGCGGATGGCATTTGCATTTTGATTTTGGGCAAACGTTTCCGAGTTCCAAGTCATTGCACCATTAGCCTGAGACTGTGCCCACGGAGTGCTGCTAAATCCGGCATTACCACCCGTTCCGTCGGCAGCCCACCCTGGATGCTGAGGTGGTGCATGAAAGCCAATATTGCTCACCGTTGCGCCTCCGCCTACAGGAACGCTGAATGATTGGATCGCACGATCAAGATTTTGATTGTAAACGGCGTATTCATAATGCCAGACACCCGCTGAGGGATTTGTTACCTTGTAAGCAACAGTTCCAATTCCATCTACTCCCGGAGCGGGTTGGATCTGAAGGGATGCTGACCCGGTCCAAGCCGAGATTGCAGTCTTTTCCCGTACTGTGGCTGCGGCCGCAGAGAAACTATAACAATTGCTGGTACCGGAAGCACAGGCGGTACCGGTAACAGTATATCTGCGATGCGAGACATTATTGTTCATGTTGCACTGAGTTGGATTTGCCTGACACCAAACATATTCGTGTGGGGTTATGTATTGCCCTTCTGCATAATAACTTGCACCGGGATTTAAGGTTGTATTCAAATCCGCACTTTCTGTAAGGATTCTGTGGGAAGGCCCCGAATGGCTATGTCCAGTGTGGGTATTGGGCGGGGTTGCGGAATCCCCTCGGGGATATGAACCTGTAAAAGGATTGATCCAGGCACGCGAGCCAAGATTATTGTTGCTATTTCCTGAATTCAAACTGGCAACGTATGGATCCGAGCATCCCGAGCCGAGATGAGTTCCACCAACTCCGTTGCAATTCAAACCGCAAATATTGTTGGTGAGTGCAGTAAAAGCATGCTTGACGCTCGACTGGCCGATCTGTTCAAACCTTTCATCGTTCGTGGTTCCACCACTCATTCGATAAAGGTTTTGAGGGATAACCGGGTGGTCATTATCAGGCAAAGCAAACCAATCGAGATCAACAACTCCGAAGTTACAGGAGTCGGTTCCGACCGCTAGTCCAACCTGTGTACCACTGCTGGAGCCGAATTGAGCCAATCCATTCAGGTCACCAACGACGACATCCGGCCCCGGTCTAGTACCGGCAACCGGTTGTTCAGACTGCTTACCGGAATGCTTTGCCGCCGGCAGAATATCTGAAACAACTTCTCCCTCGATCAATCTGGTGACCTCAATATCCCGCATAGTCGCATTGATGGAAATATTCCCTACGACTGTTCCCGCTTCAGCAGGCCGACCAATCTCGGTTGCAAACTCTTTTGACATTAAAACGCGTCCCTCTTGGACCGTAAGCAAATGCTGATCAGGGTCGTAGCCGTATGTGTGGCCTTCGATATTAAAGAAAATAAACCCAGTGTTAATGTCACGAATAACGAGTTCATAATCACCGCCCCATGGTGTACTCTCAAGAACTAGCTGGTGATACGAGGCATTTAATTTTGTGGGCAATAGAGGGGATGACTGCGGGACAAATCCCATAGTGCTGGGCAGAGGGCCGCGAAGTTGGCCATTAAATACCAGAACAGTAAAGAATGAATCTGGCACCAAAGTAAAGCTCAAGGTGCTGTTGCGGGTACGGGTTTTAGTTCCGTTCAGACGGTTGAGATCGATGTCGATAGAGGCATTGCCGTTTGCGACGATCATCTTTTCCAGTATCCCGGTTTCGGGTTCGGGAGCCGGAGTATTGGTTTCAGTTGCTAACAGAGAGCTTGTATCTTTCATCGCCGGACCATTCTGCTGCGACGAAACGCGTTCGGAATATTTCACGACCACGCTGACGAGCAGACAAAATCCAATTACCGCAAAAACTACACGAAACCCGCCCTTGGATATTTTGTTTTTCAAAATACTTCTCCTACCGGTATATACCCGTCATCTGGAAACTAACTATGTTGTGAATAACTTACGAAACTTATAAGGGTTGCAATGTATGATTATAGGCAAAACGCCGTCTAAAGTCAATTAAATCCTAGTCTCTGGCCGTTTATCTATGAGCAATAAAA
>JAYVOS010000466.1:0-3189 GCA_043757775.1 Chloracidobacterium sp.
TTTCAACGACGGGCTTAGCATCACGAAGTGCGATGTCGAAAACTTGCCGCACATTCTCAACAAATATAAACGTCAAATCGTCGCGAACTTCCTGAGGAAGATCTTCGAGATCGCGTTCGTTCGGCGCGGGCAAAATGACCGTTTTGATCTTTGCACGTCGGGCCGCGAGCAGCTTTTCTTTGACGCCGCCGACCGGGAGCACGTTGCCGCGCAATGTGATCTCGCCCGTCATCGCCACATCTTTTCTCACAGCACGCTGCGACAGCACCGAAACCAGAGCCGTAGCCATCGTTATTCCGGCACTCGGCCCGTCTTTTGGGATTGCTCCTTCAGGCAGATGGATGTGGATGTCAAAATTATCAAGCACCGTCTCGTCAATTCCCAGATCTTTCGACCGTGCCTTTGCATAGGAGAACGCCGCCTGAGCAGACTCTTGCATTACTTCGCCAAGTTGTCCCGTGAGCAGAAGTTTGCCTTTGCCTTTGGTTTTTAATGCTTCGATAAACAAAATATCTCCCCCGACGGCTGTCCACGCAAGGCCTGTGACTGTCCCGATCTCGTCATTTTTCAATGCACCTTCGTTAAAGATTCGCGAAATGCGCAGGTAATCTTTCAGATTATCCGCCGTTATTCGCGTCGGTTTGAATTCATCTTCAAGCTCAGCTTTCGACCGGGCTACCTTGCGGCAAACCTTTCCTAATTCTCGCTCAAGCTGCCGCAACCCGGCTTCTTGTGTGTATTCGCTGATCGTTTTTGCGATCGCCTTGCGGTCAAATTTGACATCGTCTTTTCCTAGTCCATTTTCCTCGATCTGCTTTGGAATAAGGTGGCGTTTTGCTATCTCAAGCTTCTCTTCTTCGGTATAGCCTGAGAGCGAAATGATCTCCATGCGATCACGCAGAGCGGGTTGGACAGTATCAAGAACATTAGCCGTCGTCATAAACATCACGTTCGATAGGTCGAAAGTGACACCAAGATAATTGTCGCGAAAAGTCGCGTTTTGTTCCGGATCTAGGACCTCAAGCAAAGCACTAGACGGATCGCCACGAAAATCAGCCCCAACTTTGTCGATCTCATCAAGCATTATCAGCGGATTGTTCGTTCCTGCCTGCTGTATCGCCTGAACGATTCGTCCCGGCATCGCACCGACATATGTCCGTCGATGGCCGCGAATTTCCGCCTCGTCATGCAGACCACCAAGACTCAAACGAACAAATTTGCGATTTAACGCCCTGGCGACCGAACGTCCCAGCGAAGTTTTACCAACGCCCGGAGGGCCGACGAGACACAAAATAGAACCTTTCGGCTTTTCGCGGAGCTTGCGCACAGCCAAGGATTCGACAATGCGTTCCTTGACCCGCTCGAGACCGTAATGGTCATCGTCGAGTATCTTTTCGGCCTTTTTGAGATTGAGATTGTCCTTCGAAGCGTTTGACCACGGCAGGTCGGTCATTATGTCGAGCCAGTTTCGCAGCGTCGCCGTCTCCGCCGTGTCGGGGTGCATCCGCTCCAGCTTTTTGAGCTGCCGGAGCGATTCTTCCTCGGCATTTTCGGGCATTTTGCACTTAAGAATTTTGTCTCGATACTGCTCGATCTCTTCGTAGAGTTCATTACCCTCGCCAAGTTCGCCCTGGATCGCTTTTAACTGCTGACGCAGAAAATACTCACGTTGCGACCTGTCTATATCAGAGCGAGCCTGTGAATTGATCTCTTGTTGAACTGTTAGGACATCGATCTCACGACTCAAAAGATCGTTGACTTTTCGCAGACGCGGCACCGGATTTTCTATGTCGAGCACACTCTGGGCGTCTTCGACTTTGAGTTCGAGATTTGATGCCGAAAGATCGGCGAGGCGGCCCGCGTCGTCGAGATTAGCAATGATCGCCAGCACCTCAGGCGAGATATTCTTGCCTAGTGAAGTCGCACGTTCCATCGCTCCGCGCACATTGCGAACAAGGGCTTCGACTTCCAAAGAATTTTCCGGAGCAAGCGGCTCCGAGATCGGCGTAACGCCCGCCTTTACATACTCGCCACCACCCGCAACTGAATCCACGAGACATCTCGAAAGCCCTTGGATCAGGATACGAATGCGCCCATCGGGTAGCTTGAGCATTCGCATTATTATTGCGACAGTGCCTACTTTATATAGATCATCCTGCTCGGGCTCCTCTTTATTAACGTCCTTTTGCGAAACGAGCAGGATCATCCTGTCATTTTTAAGAGCCTCTTCGACGGCGCGGATCGAACGGTCACGTGACACAAAAAGCGGCACGATCATAAATGGATAAATAACTATGTCACGCAGGGGCAGTACCGGCAGTTCGGGCGGAATCTGCACCATCGGCTCAATTGCGTCCGACTCAGCTAAAGCAACTGGAAAATCTTCGATCTCAACCATAAGCTTTAATGTTAAGAGAATATGAGGGAAAGGGCAACGAGTGGGAGATCGAGGAATTTCAACGCAAAGTCGCAAAGATGCCAAGCCGCAAAGTAAAAAAATAAAGATTAACCGGATAAAGATGGGTAGCCAATACGAAAAAATTCTTCGCGTCTTTGCTCTTTAGCGACTTTGCGTTAAATAGTTTTTATTTCTTTTTCTTCTTTTTGTCAGCAGCGGCGGTGCGGGAGCCGACCAAGACTTTTAGCTCGGACATAAATTCGCTGACGTCCGCGAACTCTAGGTAAACCGAAGCAAAGCGAACATACGCGACCTTGTCCAACGCCTTAAGGCGACGCATTATGATCTTGCCGATCTCGCTTGTCGCAAGTTCACGGTCAAGCGAATCCTGCACATTTTTCTCAACCTCGTCGCAGACGGCTTCGAGTTGACCAGTCGAGACAGGACGTTTTTCGGCCGCTCTGAACAGTCCGGCGAGCACCTTGTTGCGGTCCCAGCTTTCCCGTTTGCCATCCTTTTTGACTACCATGTACGGGATCTCGTCGATGCGTTCGTAAGAAGTAAAACGACGGCCGCAGCCGAGGCATTCGCGGCGGCGGCGGATCGAATCGCCATCTTTGGCCTCGCGGGAATCGACGACCTTATCCTCTATATGTGAGCAAAATGGGCAACGCATAAGGCAGTAGTCAGTAGTCAGTAACCAGTAGTCAGCAACGACTAAAACCAAAAAAGTAAAATCTATCCTTCCGGTTCAAAATCGGGTGAATCGGATTCGATCTCGCGTTCGGCGT
>JAYVOS010000467.1:0-11897 GCA_043757775.1 Chloracidobacterium sp.
CCGGTGGTGTTCCGGGAATCTATACTGGTAACGGAGTAAAAATCGCATTCAAAAACTTTGAGATAAGAAAATAGTGTCGAAACTTTAAGATATGAAGCAATGTCCTAAATGTCATCAAACATATAACGACAATAATCTCAATTTTTGCCTTGAGGACGGCGAGTTGTTGACCGGTTTTACCAGCGAACCGCCCCCAGCACGATACATCGACGATTCGCCACCGACAATGGTGATGAACGATGCCCGCGTAACTAACCCTGCAAACTGGCCGCAAATACCGCCGGCAGCTCCGGTCGGACACTGGCCGCCGCCGCAGCAAAATTTGCAAAATCAGCCATACAGATCACCTGGTTTTACCCCGTCACTCGACCAAACTTTGCCCATTATATCTTTGGTGCTGGGTATTCTCAGTCTTATACTGATATGCTGCTATGGCGGTATATGGCTCGGCTTGCCCGCAGCGATCTTGGGTTTTCTGGGGATGAGAAACGCTGACAGCAATCCACAGCAATATGGCGGTCGCGGCCTGGCGATCGGTGGTATGGTGCTGGGAATATTCTCCTTTTTATCGGCTCTCGCTATCATATTTTTTGCCATAATAGCCAGATAGTCTCGAGTCTTTTATAATTTATCAATGCGAGTTAGTCTCAACGTCGTCGCGGGACCCCAGACCGGACGGGCATTTACATTCGATCAGCACGATACGTTTATGATCGGTCGCAGCGAAGATGCGCAATTTTGTTTGCCGCACGACCGTTTTTTCTCGCGTCACCACTGCATCCTTGAGATCGCTCCGCCGCAGGCATTTATCCGTGACCTCGGCTCGACCAATGGCACATTCGTCAACGGAATGCGTGTCGATACCGCCTATCTTAAAAGCGGTGACCGTATCCAGGGCGGCGAGACCGTTCTTGAGGTCGAGGTTTCGACCGGCATTGAGGAATATGGCGATGAGATCAGCATGGCTGTCACGCACCCGTCGCTGGTTAGCGTGAAATGCTTGAACTGCAGTATTTCGGCGACGGTCGAGGCCAATCATCCTGACGCTCGCCTTTCGTTTATCTGCGACGATTGTCGCGAAAAATTGAAAAAGAATCCGCAGCCCATACCCGGTTATCAGATGATCCGTGTCATCGGCCAGGGCGGAATGGGCAGCGTGATGCTCGCTCGATCCGAATCGGATGGTCGAGCAGTAGCGATCAAAACCTTGCTGCCAGAAGTTGCTGTCAGCGAGCAATCCTTAAAGCGTTTTCTTCGCGAGATCGAGGTTGCGTCGTCGCTCAAGCATCCTTACATTGTCGAATACGTCGAAAACGGACGGCACAACGGACTCGTCTATCTTGTCACCGAATTTGTAGTCGGTATGGACGCATCGCGTCTTGCCAAACATCGCGGCGGCAAAGTCGATTATAAAGAGATGGCGAGGATAATCGAGCAGACGCTTTCGGCACTTGATTTTGCTCACCAACAGGGCTTCGTCCACCGTGACATTAAGGAGCAAAATATTCTGATCGAAGGAGAGTTTCCCACTTCGACCGCAAAACTCACTGATTTTGGCTTATCAAAGAGCTTCAAGGAGACAGGTATGAGCGGCGTGACAATGGTTGGCGATGTCGCCGGAACTATCGCTTATATGCCGCCGGAGCAGGTGCGTGATTTCAAAGACGTGCGACCGCCATCCGATATTTACGCTGTCGGCATGACCGCTTACAGCCTGTTAACGGGTGCTCATGCTCTCGACATCGGCCCTAAAGCGGGTATTGCAGAGACGGTCAAGGCCATCTTCGAAAAGCCGATAATTCCTATCTTATCGCGTATGCCAAATGTGCCGCCAAACGTCGCGGCCGTAGTCGAAACAGCACTTGCCAAACACGTCGATTCGCGCTGGCGAACTGCCGGTGCGATGCGCGAGGCCCTCTTAAATTCGGTGGCCTAGGATCGCTTTCGCTTCATCCCTAAAATGCTGGTAAAAAAGCCTGAAAGCACCGTCTGAAAACTAACTGCGACCATTGTTGCCCCCAAAAAAACGAGATTCATCGGTTCGATAGATGCAGGCTTAAAGTGAAAAATACCAAGTATCAAAAACGCAGATCCGCTCAAAAGTGTGATGGAGGCGAACGTCAGGCCGCGTTCGAGATTAATGACCTCAAAAAAACGGTCAAAACGAGGGTCGGCAGGTAAAAGCCCTTCGCTGATGGCAAAGACCTTTGTAAATATTGCAAACAATATGGATTGATATCCGCAGAGGATCGCTAAACTTGCGAGAATAGAGATTTGGATCTGTATCTCGGTCGCGGAGCGAAAAAAGTTAAAAGTGCTCAGCACAAAAGTGATGCTGCCTACTAGAACAAGGAATATGCCAGGCACGAGAAAGAGCCAACGCGGACAAAACATCAAAAAAAATCTCAATGTTCGCCATCCGTCGCGAAAGGTCCGTAGGTGAGCCGGTTGTGATACGCGGCCATCGGGGTGATGTGTAATTGGCACTTCGACGATCTTTGCTTTAAGAAAACTAGCCTTTATAAGCATTTCGGGAGCAAATTCCATACCGGTGCATCTTTGGTCGAGACTGTAATAAAAATCTTTCGTAAACGCTCGGAAGCCGCAATATACATCATGCAGAGGCGAGTGAAACCAACGGCGGACCAAAAATGAAAAGAACGGATTACCAAGATGCCGATGCAAAAAAGACATCGAACCCTCAGTGATCGTTCCGCCACCGGAAGGCAATCGGCACCCTTGGGCCAAATCGTATCCTTCTCTTAGTTTTTCGATAAATCTTGGGGTCTCGGACAGGTCATGACTCTCGTCGGCATCGCCCATTACGATATATTTGCCTTTAGCCGCAGCGATCCCGCCCATTAGAGCGCTTCCGTAACCTCGCTCTTCGACCTTGACGACGCGCGCTCCGTTTCGCGACGCGATCTCTGCGGAATTGTCGCTGCTGCCATTATCTGCGACTATGATCTCGCCACTCTCGGTACAATTCCGAAGCGCTATCTGAGCCCTTTTTAGCGATGTTTCGAGCGTGTCTGCCTCATTGAGGCAAGGGATCACTATCGAAACTTCGGTGTCACTGTTTTGTGTCAAACCAGTCATAAAAAAATCAACTATTAACAAATGGGTCGGACTCACTGACGCTTGCTATCAACCCTATGAGCACCCATAGGTGCCTGGCATCTTCGTACGAACCTCCCAAACCCTGATAAATAAATGCTCCCAAAAAAGCCAGCCCAAAACAAACTCGCAAAACCGGTAAAGTTTCTATACTAAGCGTCCACGGAAGCGTTTTGCGAAAAACGGCTGCCGTTAAAATGAGTATCGCAGCGAGGCCGAGAATACCGCTTTGCCCCGCGACACTGAGCCATAGCTGATGTGCATCACTGACAGTATGAACATTTCCTGACGCGATTATCGACCTGATGTTGATCACGTCAATTCCCAAACCATGCCCGAAGACAGGCTCTTTCCAAAATGCTTCGAGAGTTCCTTGCCACGCCAGCAGCCTTTCCGAGGGATAAACAGGCTGTTCCGCAAAAGGGAGATGAAAATAGTATGGCGAGAGCGGATTTGCATTGGGTAAAAAAAGCAGCAGTATGAAAAAAACAAATGCAGATGCGATACCGCCGAACAAGCTTATTCGTGCAAGAGCGGGGCGATCGTTTTCTCTAAAAATAAACCACATCCACAGTCCCGCGCATAGTAAAACGCCGCCGAGTCCGGGCGAAAAGGTGAAAAACACCGCTATCGCAAAAAACACAAGAAATACGGCAAACGTCCGTTTATTTATCCAGTCAAGCCGGAACGCCGCCAGAAAAAACATCAGGCTGACATTAAGATAATTGCATAGCATATTGGCATTTTGAAAAGAGCCGCGAATACGGGCATAGTTGCCCGGCGGCAGTGTGCCAAAGTGAGACAGCGTATAGATCAGAAGCGGATTTGTCCTGTCTATATAAAATATGCCCAACGTCAGAAAACTGACAAAACAAGCGGCGAATGCTCCCATCAGCCAAACCAGTATCGTTTTTTTGAACATTTCCGGTGAATCGATCAAATTAAAAGTTAATATAGCCAATCCGATCAGATACATCTCCCCGGGCAGCTTAAAAAAGCTGATTTTGGGATCTGCGGAAAATATTGCGGAAAAGACAAGCGCGAAGAAATAAAAAAACAATGGTAAATAAAGAAAGCTGTATCTCGATCGGGTCTTTTTTAATACCAGGGCAACTATCCATATCGAAGACACGATGAGGAATATCAGATCTGTAAACGGAACCACGTAACTTTCGACGAGAAACGACGGCTGCATAAAGCCCAGAGAAAATATAAGGACTAAAAAGGAGCTGTTCAGAAGGTTTTTGTAGGACATGATAACAGTTGGTGCGTTACAAACTAGGATATATTCGTACAAATCGTCAATACAAACGCAGAGTTCTGATAACGACAATTACTTCATCTTTTTTAAATTTTATTCTCTTAGAGAAATAAAGATTGCCTATTTTAGTAAACAAACTTTCGCAACAACAAATACTGCGGGCGGTACTACGGGGAATCAAACTATTAATAAGCCGAGTTTTTCAGTGAATTTTGCTTCGGAAACGAGCTCACTGACTGTAACGAACTCATTTATTAGTGCGAACTCGTATGTCCTATGCACCGTGCAGACGAATGATGCCAGTGCAGTTTTAAAAAATGCCGTTCCGTCTTCGGGGTCGGTTACAATTAGGTTGCGAAGCGACGCTACCGGAGAGACACGCGTAGCTTGCCTCGTTGTTAACTGATGGCTAGATGGTTTTAGTGACCTTTGACAGCGAACGAGGTGCGTCAGGGTTGATGCCTTTTGCTTCAGATAGTAGGGCCGCAAATAGCTGTGCAGGGACGATGAATGGTATCGGCGACAGAAATTCGTCGATGTCCGCCGGCAGCCTGAGGCTATTTGGTGCAAGTTTTGCAATTTCAGCGTCGTTTGTGATCGCGAGACAGTCGGCGTTTAACTCATGCAGCCTGTCGAGCAGCTCGACGCTGCTTTTTTTCGTGACACCTGTCGGACCGAACAATACGACAGGGAAGCGGCGTTCGACAATGGCGAGCGGCCCGTGAAAGAAATCTGCCGTCGAAAACCGCTCCGCCACGACATAGCACGTTTCCATGAGTTTCAACGCAAGTTCATACGAATTGCCGTAGTTCAGCCCGCGTCCGACCACGACACAGTTTTCCATAAAAACATAACGCTGGACGATGCTTTTGACATCCGGCAGCAGTTCCAAAGCTCGCGACGTGTATCCCGGTATCCGTTCAAACTCAAGTTTATTGTCCGATAATTCGCGTGCAAGCATATAAAAATGCAGCATCTGACCCGTGTAGGTCTTGGTCGCGGCGACTGATTTTTCGCGTCCAGCGTGGATCAGCAATGCCTCGTCGGCGATCTTTGCCATCGTCGAATCCGCCTCGTTTGTAATGCCGAGCGTGTAAGCACCCGACGTTTTTGCACTCTCAAGCACCTGGTTGATGTCGGAACCCTCGCCGGATTGCGACACGCCTATAACGAGGGCACGGCTGAAATTTATTTTTGCATTGTAGAGTGTATAGACCGACGGAGCGGCGAGCGAGACCGGAATTCCGGAGGTTACCTCAAGCAAATACCGCCCAAACAACGAAGCATTGTCCGAACTCCCGCGCGCGACTATCACGATCAGATCAATATCCTTTTTTCGCAGAAATTCACCCAGTCGTGCGTATTTTTTTCGCTCGGCGAGCATCGTCCGCTCTAAAACGGCCGGCTGTTCGGCGATCTCTTGCAGCATTAACGACATAATTTAATAATTTCTTAAGGCAGGATCATCACCATAGCTTCGCCCTTTAGGGTCACCTCGCCATCCTGATTTGTGCAGACGGTTTCTAGCGTGACGATACCTTTTTCGTGGCGAATGCCCGTCACGGTCCCGGTAGTTGTGATCGTATCATTAATAAAAACCGGCGCAATAAACCGCATGGTTTGCGACAAATAGACGATCTTTCGAGCCCCAAACTCATATCCTAAAACTGCCGAAATGAAAGCGCCGCTTAACATTCCGTGAGCGATACGCCGCCCAAATCGTGTCATTTTAGCAAATCCTTCGTCAAGATGTATTGGGTTATGGTCACCCGAAATATCGGCAAACGCCCGAATCAGCTCATCCGTTACATTTCTCTCGTTAGAAAATTTATCACCGACCTTAATCTCCATGATTTTCGTCTAACGCTTGCTCGACAGTCTGGTCATGCAGCTCGGCAAGCGCGGCGTTTATCGCTCCGCCTATCATTAGCGCAGTCGCCGTCAAATACAGCCACAACATCATAATAATCACCGCACCGAGGGACCCGTAGGTTTTATTATACGAATTAAAATACCCCAAGTAAGTCCGAAACCCTGACGTCAGAACGATCCAGAGGACGATCGCTGTGATTGAGCCCCACGTAACCCAAATCCATCGAAATTTTTTGAAATCGGGCAGCATATTATAAATGATCTCGCAGGCAAACAACATCACCAGCAGTGTCGAAATCCATTGGATCGATACTAAGATCAATGGAGAGGTGATCCTTAAGCCGCCCAGATGGTCGAGGCCATATTGCACCAGTTCCCAGCCGTAAAAGACTGTTAGCAAAACGACCATCGCGAGAAGAGTAACGATAAAGGTAAAGAAGAGGGATTGGAGTTTGTTTAGAAACCAATTCCGCGTTTCTTTGAGTTCGTATATTGCATTTAACGCACTGCGAATGGCATCGACACCTGCGGATGCCGACCACAGGGCCACTATCAAACCTAATGTCGCCTTACCGCCGGTGCTGTTTGCGACGATCTCGTCGATGGTTTTTCGCACCAGTTCGAAAACCGAAAGCGGCATTATTTGGTGCAAATATGAGAAAAGTTCATTGCGGAGCCCGTCTGAAGATTCGAGAATGATGCCAAAAAGACTGACCAAAAAATAAAGAAGAGGGAACAGCGCAAACGAGAAATAAAAGGCGACCTGTGCCGCCCGACTGAAAATGTCTGCGTCTATCGACCGTTCATACAGGCGGATGAAAAATCGTTTCCACTCGAATAAGGTCAAAGTCTTCATTCGTTTTGCTGTCCCTCACGAAAAAGGTTTAACCCCTCATACGTTCAAGCAACGTCATCATCAGGACGCTCAATAGGAGACGGGGCTCTTCCTGGTCCGAGATTTGGATCAGAGGCTCCAATTGAAAGGCACCTTCAAAAAATGCGGGCTGTTTTTTGAGTCGTGCGACCGGCGAATCATCCATACGTGCAACCATATACGACGGATTAAAGAAATAGCCTGTAAACATCCCGAGTATCGGAATTTCGCCAAGCAATGCATCGACAACCTTGACCCATCCACTTTCTTCGTTGATTTTCATTACCTGCTGGTCGGTTGCGTCGTAAACTTCATAATTAGCCTTCCATATCGACCGCATGCCTTGCCTTTTTATTGACCCGAGCACGTTTCCTTGAGCGTCGGTAAAGATATATTTTGCAGAAAAATCGAGAACTCGGTCAGCCTTAATGTTATAAAGCTGCTGAGTTTGTGTCTCATCGGTAAAAACATTGATGTCCTCTTTCAGCTTGAACATCTTTTGCTTAACATATCCGACAAGATTTCCGCCTGCGTCACGAATATATATTTGGCTGGCCAATGCCAGCAATTTAAAAGAAAGATTTAATGGATAGTTCATACGGTCATTTCCTCACTTTGTTGAATTGTAAAACGTCTAACCTATGTATTTTTTTATCACACGGGAGCTGATCCCGCACGTTATCTCATAACCTATTGTGTCAACTTCCTGTGCAATATCAGCCGCTGAGATTGAGCATTCACCATCGCTGCCGATCAGGATGACCTCATCGCCAGTCGCAGCATTTGAAACGTCGGTAACGTCTATCAGCGTCCAGTCCATCGAGATGCGCCCGACGACGGGAACAAATTGTTTATTTGCGATAACCTTGCCGTTACTCGACAACGCTCGCGGATAGCCGTCAGCATATCCGACAGGCACAAGAGCTATCAGCGAATCACGCTGAGTGGTGAACATCCGCCCGTAACCGAGGCTATCGCCTGCTGGAACACGTTTTATATGAGCGATCTGAGAATGCAGCGATAGCACGGATTTTAAGACGGGAGTCGTTGTATTTACAGGCAAGATATCGTCCAAAAGGCCATATAAGGCACCGCCCAGCCGAACCATGCTGGCACGCGATTCGGGGTGTGTGATCGCTCCCGGCGAGTTTGCAAGATCTATCCATTTGGGCGAATGGCCCGCATTGCGAAATTGCACGCATGCGGTATTGAATCTCGAGATCTGCAATGCAGTGAATTCGTTTTCCTTCGGATTTTCCGCAGATGCAAAGTGCGTCATCAAGCCCGTAACGGTCAGGTTTTGTAATGATTTAAGTGTAACTGCAAAGTCCTCAGCGTTGTCATATCGAACGCCGACTCGACCCATTCCTGTGTCGATCTTGACGTGAATATCGAGGGTAATATCATTTCCGGCAGCGTATTTATCGAGATCATCTGCCACTTTTTCATCATAAATAACGGGGGTCAGGTGATGTTTGACGATCAACTCTTCCTGTCCCGGCCAAAATGACCCGAGACACAGAATAGGCTTTGTAATGCCTGCCTCCCGCAACTCTACACCTTCCTCGGGGATCGCTACACCAAACCAATCTACGCCTTCGGCTTCCAGCTTCACAGCACATTTGGCGGCACCGTGACCGTAAGCGTTGGCCTTGACCACTGCCATGTATTTGACGCTATCGCCGACAAATTGCTTTGTGGACCGAAAATTAAAGGCCAATGCGTCAAGATCTATCTGGGCAAATGTCGGACGTGTATGTATTATCGATGTCATCAAAGTTTGACTATAGGAACTTAGGAAAAATTTAGCCACGAATGCACGAATAATGGCTTTGATTTTATTAGTGCATTCGTGGCTAAAAATCTTCTTTCAAGATATTTTTTACAGACTTTACAACGGTATATTCCCGTGCTTTTTCGGCGGGTTATTATCTCGTTTATTCTGCAGCAGCGACAATGCACGGATGAGCTTTGGCCGCGTGTATTTTGGCTCGATCACCTCGTCGATATAACCGCGTTCGGCGGCGACGTACGGGTTTGCGAACTTATCGGTAAATTCCGCGACCTTGCCTAAACGATACGCCTCGTCATTTTGAGCGATCTCGCGTTTTAGTAACACGCCGACGGCTCCTTCGGCTCCCATAACGGCGATCTCGGCTGTCGGATATGCAAAGTTAATGTCCGTCCTGATGTGTTTCGAAGCCATCACACAATACGCTCCGCCGTAAGCTTTTCGGGTAATTACGGTGATCTTAGGCACGGTTGCTTCGGCAAACGCATAGAGCAGTTTCGCGCCGTGACGGATAATGCCTTGGTGCTCTTGATTAACGCCGGGCAGAAAGCCGGGAACGTCTTCGAATGTGATCAGCGGGATGTTGAAACAGTCGCAAAAGCGAACAAATCTCGCTGCTTTGACTGAAGCATCGATGTCGAGCACGCCTGCCAAATAAGCCGGTTGATTGGCGACGATCCCGACCGAATGTCCGCCCAGACGAGCAAATCCGATCACGATATTTGGTGCGTAATGCTCTTGCACCTCAAAAAAATAGTTTTCGTCGACGACATTGTGGACGATATCGCGAATGTCATAAGGCTGTGTCGCCGATTCGGGTACCATCGTATTGAGCTTTTCGTCGGCACGATCCGAAGGGTCGGTTGTCGCGACAAAAGGCGGGGAATCCATGTTGTTCGAAGGCATGAACGACAGCAGTTCGCGGGTGATGCGTAGGGCGTGTTCGTCGTTGTCGGCGGCAAAATGAGCCACGCCGGACTTAACATTATGCGTCATCGCACCGCCAAGCTCGTCTTTCGTGACGTCTTCGTGGGTAACGGTTTTGATCACGTCGGGGCCTGTGATAAACATGTACGACGTGTCCTTGACCATCACGTTAAAGTCCGTAATTGCAGGCGAATAGACCGCTCCACCGGCACACGGGCCGAGTATGCAGCTGATCTGCGGTATCACACCGCTTGCCATGACGTTTCGGAGAAAGATGTCGGCATAACCCGCGAGGGAAACAACGCCCTCTTGAATACGAGCGCCGCCCGAATCGTTAAGCCCCACGACAGGAACGCCCATTTTCATGGCGAGATCCATCATTTTGCAGATCTTTTGAGCGTGAGTTTCAGAAAGTGAGCCGCCAAAAACCGTAAAATCCTGTGCAAAAACAAAAACTTCGCGTCCATCGACCAGACCATGACCCGTAATAACACCGTCGCCGGGGAATTTTTGAGCATTAAGACCAAAATCAGTGGAGCGGTGCACAACAAACTTATCAAACTCCTCAAAACTGCCTTCGTCAAGGAAGAAATTGACGCGTTCGCGGGCCGTCATCTTGCCTCCGGCTCTTTGCTTTTCGAGCCGTTTGAGGCCTCCGCCCTCTTCGGCGGCGGCCGACCTTTCCTTTAGAATTTCGATCTTGCTTTTAGCTTTCGATTCGGGCTGCATATCGCATAAGTTTAGCCATTTTTAGGGGTTTTTCAAAGTCTTTGCATTGAGTTACCGATAAATGTGCGCATCGTTTCGACAAATGTGCGCGTCGTTTCGAGGTCCGGGCGCACGGTTACGAGGCTGGTGCGCGACGGTTCGGAGAATGTGCGCGGCGTGTCGCACGGCACGCGCGGGATATTCGAAGACGGGCGCGAGAGAAATGACGACACGCGCAAGAAAACCGGCTTTGCGGCCGGTTTCTCGTGGACTGGACATCGCATATCGCACAATGTGCGCGGCTAATGTGTTCGCGGGGGCCGAAATTCGAGTCCCGACACCTGTGCAAATTGCGGGGAAGTCGCTCCATAGACGGATTTGACGTATTTTTTGACAAGTGCGGCACGGTCGAGGAGATTGCCGTCGCCCTCGTAGAGTAATCCGTTACGGGCGATGCGCGAATTGCTGAGCGGGACGGCTTTTTTGACGACCTTTGCATTTGCGTCTTCCATTGCGGCGAGCAGGGCTTGATTGGTCGCGACGGTCAGATGGGCCTCATTTGGATTGTAAAGCGGCTCGTCGGCGAGGATCTTTATCATCTGGCTAAACGCTTCGGCGATCTGGACATAGCTCGTATGTGCGACCGAGTTTCCCTTAGCTTCGTTCTCAGGCGTGTCGGGGTCATTGGGCGGTAAAGCTTTGGCACGGGCTCCGTGGACCTGGCGATGATAGGTTCGCAGGTTGTCAACCTTATTGCTATCGGCTCCGCAGGCGTCAAACGCTGCAAGCAGCTGCGTCGTGATCGGCCGTACGCCTTTGTAAATATTCTCGCGGTCGGCAACCTTATTTTTCCATGGGGCAAGCTTGCCCTGAACGTCATCCAAACTCGCCTGCGCCGAGGTCAACGCGATCGTCAGAGCCGCCAGCTCGATCATCGCGTTCGTCGGAGCATAATCCGCACCATAACCGGTACAAAAAGCGATCATCAGCTCCAGATTACTCACATTCTTAGCATGCCCAGTCTCAGCCATAAGTTTTTAGCTCCTTTGTTCCTACCGGACAACAAAAACAACAAACGGTCGTCCGAGGGTAAATTTTTAGAATTAAGTAGATCGCTGAAATTATTAGTTATTTCTCAAAACGATGTCAAACCCTCAAAGAAAAGAATTGACAACAAATGTTTATAAGCGTAAGTTTGAGGCAACTTACTCAAAACTTTTTAACAATTTACGTTCCCAATAGGAGAAAACACCCATGTCTCTGAATTCGTATATTAAACTCGTAGAATCAGTTATTAAGAAAAGTGTTTTCGGAGCCGCCTTGGCAGTTTTAGCTGTCGTAGCCTC
>JAYVOS010000468.1:0-3186 GCA_043757775.1 Chloracidobacterium sp.
CGACGAAATCATCCATCAACTCCTGCGTGCGGCTATAGCGGTGCGGTTGAAAAACTACGACCGTCCGCTTGCCGCCTGAGCTGCTTTTCGCGGCAGAGAGCGTAGCCACGATCTCCGTCGGATGATGTCCGTAATCATCAACAACCGTTATGCCGTGGACCTCGCCTTTGAATTGAAAGCGGCGGTTAGCATTCCTAAATGTTACGAACGCTTCGGCGATCTTTTCGAAAGGCACATCCATCTCAAGAGCAACCGCAGTCGCCGCGAGAGCGTTGTAAACATTATGCTTACCAGGAACAGGCAGTGCGATCTCTCCGAGGACTTTGTCGCGTTTCGAAACTGTAAATGTTGAGCCAAACACGTCGTTGTATTTAATATCCTTAGCCGAAACATCCGCCTGAGCAGACAGGCCAAATGTCACACGGCGACGCTTGATATTCGGGATTATCAACTGAACATTTGGGTCGTCGAGACAAATGATCGCCGCGCCGAAGAAAGGCACTTTGTTCACAAAATCCGTATAACATTGCACGACGTCGTCCATGCCCTTGTAGGATTCCATGTGCTCTTTGTCGATGTTCGTCACGACGGCAATCGTCGGGTAAAGCATCAAAAAAGAACGGTCGCTCTCGTCCGCCTCCGTCACGAACCAATCGGAGGCTCCGAGCCTCGCATTCGAGCCCAAAGTTTCAACTACACCGCCGACTACTGTAGTTGGGTCAAAGCCCGCGTGGCCTAAAATTGTAGCGACCATGGATGTGGTCGAGGTTTTCCCATGTGTGCCGGAAACCGCTACGGCATAAGGCTTTAGCACCATCAGTTCCGCTAGCATTTCAGCTCTCGGGATTACAGGAATACCTTTCTCTTTGGCGATCATCACCTCAGGATTGTCCGCCTTAACTGCAGAGGAATACACGACGACCTGGGCCCGGCCTACGTTTTCAGCGGCGTGTCCCTCGTGTATCTCGATGCCTAATCCGGCGAGCCTTTCAGTATTTTTTGAGCGAGCCGCATCTGATCCTGAAACCTCAAATTTCAAATTGCACAACACCTCAGCGATCCCGCTCATCCCGATGCCGCCGATGCCGATAAAATGAATTCTTTTTACATGTCTAAACATTTCGTTTCAATTCTTCGATGATGTCCACCGTTTTCTCGGCTGCATCGGCACGGCCCATTGCTTTCGCCGCGGTTTCCATAACGGATATTTTATCAGGCGAATCGATCAAAGCGGTTATCTCATTCGCTAAACTTTCACCGGAAAGATCCGCCTGCAATATCATCTTCGCCGCACCCGTCTCTTCGAGGGCCTCAGCGTTCTTTCGCTGATGGTCATCGGCTGCGGTCGGCAGCGGCACCATGATTGACGCTTTCCCGGACGCGGCAAGCTCCGCACAAGTTGTCGCACCTGCTCTGCAAATTACGAGGTCGCTTTTGGCAAACTCGACAAAGATATCCGAGATAAACGGCCTCACATCAGCTGTTGCGAAAGCACTGTTAGCATACGCTGACCGGACATCTTCAAACTCCGACTCGCCAGTCTGATGTGTGATCGACAAAATTCCCTCGTATTTTTCCAACAACGGCAGAGCGGCGATCATCGCATTATTTATAGCTCTCGCACCCTGTGAACCGCCAAATATGAGGACATGAAACTCTTTTGTTCTCGGTTTTGCCGCAATATCAAAAAACTCTTTGCGAACTGGATTACCTGTCACCACGCCTTTCTTGCCAAAGTATGGCAACGCTTCTTCGAATGTTAAAGCCGCTTGATCTACAAACATTGCGAGACGGCGATTAGTAAATCCGGGAAGTGCATTTGAGTCCATCACAAGCGTCGGAACGCCCATAATAGCTGCCATTAGCAACACCGGCCCTGAAACATAACCGCCGGCACCCACGACAACATGCGGTCGAAACTGGCGAATAATTCGGCGAGCTTCGAGAAAGCTTTTAGGCAGGACGGCGAGCCCTTTGATCTTCCCCGCAACTCCGACGTTCTTGAGTCCCGCGCTATCGATCAGCGAGAGCTGAAAACCATTCTCCGGAACAATTTTCTTCTCCAGCCCTTTCGCCGTGCCGACAAACAGCACTTCGGAATCAGCGTCGCGGCTCATTATTTCATTCGCCACGGCAATTCCGGGATAAATATGTCCGCCGGTCCCGCCGGCCGCGATCAATACTTTCATTATTTTTCCAACGCAAAGTCGCAAAGAGACCAAGACGCAAAGAATATTAACTTATCGTCCTGAATTTTGCTGATACCTTTTCTTCCTTTGCGGCTTTGCAACTTCGCGGCTTTGCGTTAAGTTTCTTTCGCTATATTTAGAGATGCTCAACAAAATCCCCACACCTATCAACGTAACAACCACCGACGAGCCGCCATACGAGATAAACGGAAGAGGTATTCCCTTTGCCGGAAGTATCGAAATGACGACGCTGATGTTGAATAGAGCCTGCACGATAATTCCTGTGATAACGCCTATCCCCAGCAGCATTCCAAACCTGTCGGGAGCCATTACCGCCGCTCTCGCTCCTCTCCACAGCAAAAATCCGAACGCAACGACGACAGCCAAAGTTCCCACAAGGCCTAATTCTTCGCCAACGACCGAAAATATAAAATCCGAGTAAGGATACGGCAGATAAAACAGCTTTTGATGCCCTTGGGCATATCCCTCGCCCATTACACCGCCCGAACCGATCGCGTATAACGACTGGACGACCTGATAGGCTTCGTCATCGGCGTATTTGAACGGGTCCATAAACGCCATCATCCGCTGCATACGAAAGGGAGCGAGCAAAATAGCCAGCGTTCCGCCTATTACCATCGCACCGGCAACCGCCCCGATGTGGACAAGCCTCGCTCCCGCCGCAAAATACACCGCCGAAAATATCGCACACAATACAATAGTTGTGCCGAGATCCTTTTCAAGGAAAACAAGTCCGCCGAGCAACCCCAGCCCAAGCAGGCACGGCAGAACCGTTTCTTTGATCTCTCCGACAACGTCTTCCTTTTTCGTCAGGTAATACGCGAGAAATATCGGCAGTGCGAGTTTCGCCATTTCGGATGGCTGAAATGAAAAACCCGCAAATCTGATCCAACGTCTCGCTCCGTTGATCTCGGGGAAACCAAAAACCGCGAGCAGCAAAATACAGGTCAATGCGACTATGCCGTAAACCACCCAA
>JAYVOS010000469.1:0-3181 GCA_043757775.1 Chloracidobacterium sp.
ATCTTGATACGCGGCAGCGACGGTAAATATGCTGCTTTTGGTCAGAAATGTACACATCTATCGTGTCCGGTACACTATTCCAAAACCAATGACCGGCTCGAATGCCCGTGTCACGAGGGCGGATTCAGTTCGAAGACGGGCGAGGTATTGTACGGCCCGCCGCCGCGTCCGCTCGATAAGATTGAGCTTGAAACCAGAAACGGCGAAATTTTTGCCGTGAAAAGAGAGGTGCGCGGCAATGCGGGATAATACAAAATCGCAAAGGCCGCAGAGCCGAGGACGGACCGCTGTCTGGCAGGCTCGTCTCGCACTGCTTGTAATGATCAATCTGGCTCAACTCTGGATATTGTCGGCGGCGGTCGAGGCTGCTCTTGCTCACGAGTACAGACAACTTGCGCCGCTTGTCCTTGCCTCCGGTTTTTGCTGGCTGATCGCGCTTAGCATCATCATGTGGTGGAAACCGGCTTCGACACGGTAAATTTTCCGTATTTCGGTAATTAGCTTTTGATTAGCTGTCGATGGGCTAGTCTCTAAATTATGGATAATGAAACATTTCGGCCCGGTTCTGTTCGGGCTCTCTTTTTATCAACAACTGCGTTCTCTGTGACGTTCGCCGTCTGGGGACTCATCGCTGCTCTGGCACCCACGTTTACGCAGCTCTATGGACTATCGGGAAAGGAAAAGAGCCTGTTGATCGCCATCCCGGTCCTTCTCGGTTCGATCGGCCGGCTATTTGCCGGGATGTTGGCGGACAAATATGGCGGGCGGCGTGTTTTTGCTACTCTGCTGGTATTCTCAGCATTTCCGGCAATCGCAATCGGATTTTCGCATAGCTATACTCAACTGCTTATTCTGGGTCTTTTTCTAGGCCTTGCGGGAACGTCATTTCCGGTCGGTGTCGGTTTTACTTCAAAGTGGTTCAGCCGAGAAAAGCAAGGAACCGCGCTTGGCGTTTACGGAATGGGTAATATCGGACAATCGATAGCCGTATTTTTTGCACCCGTCCTAGCGATCTGGTTTGGCGACTGGCGCTACGTTTTCTTTGTCTTTTCCGCCGTCACATTTGTCTGGGGCATATTGTTTTATTTTTCGGCCCGTGACGCCGCGGTAACAACTGTGCCAAAAACGCTAAAGCAAAATCTGAGCGTTCTGAAAACTTCTGGTTACGCCTGGATATTGTCATTATTCTATTTCCTAACCTTTGGAGGTTTTGTTGCTCTTGCATTGTATTTGCCTACTTTTTTGAAGGAGATATTCAATCTGACCCCAACTGATGCCGGAGCCCGGACCGCGGGATTTGTGCTTGTAGCCACCTTTCTACGCCCCGTCGGCGGAATACTTGCGGATAAGATAGGCGGAGCCAAGGTCTTGCTCGGCGTTTTCGCTGCAATTGCCGTCCTTTCGCTGCTTTTGAGTTTTGTTTCGATTGTTCCATTTACGATCGGAGCATTGGGCTGTGCCGCCGCCCTCGGTTTAGGAAATGGAGCCGTCTTTAAGCTGGTGCCGCAGTTATTTCCGAATGAAACAGCTACTGTTACCGGTCTTGTCGGCGCATTTGGAGGCCTTGGCGGCTTCTTTCCGCCACTTGAACTCGGACTCGTTAAGGACGCTACGGGAAGCTACACGCTCGGCTTTGCTTTTCTTTCTTTGTTCGCCCTGATTTGCCTTACGATCAATTATTTTTCATTTATTAGGCCGTCTCAGAAAAGTGAAGTGACAAAAGAAGAATATTCTTAAGAACACAATGAATTTGATCGACGGATTTGTTTTGGCAGGCGGTCAAAGCCGACGAATGGGACAGAACAAGGCGAATTTACTGCTCGGCGGTAAAACGTTGGTCCACCGAGCTGCCCTAGCTTTGTCTGCCATAGCCGATCAGGTTTATGTCGTAGGTAATTTGACTAACGAAAACACTTCGCTTCCGATAATTCATGATGATCCAGTTGTGGGAAATGCCCGAGGAGCGATCGTTGGATTGTACACAGCACTTCTGAACGCCAAAACAGAGTGGGTTGCGGTGCTTGCCTGTGACCTACCGTTTGTCACTGGCGAACTGCTGGCCCGAATGGTAACGTTTCTGCCGCGAGTCGCAGATGCACCCAACGATAGTATCGATGCTGTGTTCGCCGAGCAGTCAGATGGACGCAAACAGCCGCTCTGTGGACTTTACCGGCGGGACACTTGTCTGCCCGAGCTTGATAAAATGTTGGCCGAAGATGATTGGCGATTGCAGCAATTGCGGCTGCGACTCAGTACGCGGTTGATTAGTTTCTCCGAGATCACGGATATTCCTGGAGCCGAATTTTTGTTTCACAATTTGAACACGCCTGATGAATATCGAGTAGCGGTCGAAATTGAAAAACAGATGCAACTCCAATCCGTCCTCAAATAACTTAATCATCAGGCCCAAAAACCAATTTGATGTTAGTGAGAGGAATTTGGAACGCTAATACAACGGACGGCACATAAACGAGAGATTCACTGTCGATGGTTGCAGGGTGGTGGCAGTTTTTAAAACACGTAAGCACGCTAAACCTTGGTTTATCAGTATTATAGACATACAGCCCTCTTGCGAGCTAGGTGAAACCGCAGAAAAAGGGCTTTCGAATCTCCTCGAAAGCCCTGTGTTTATTGGTCGGGACGACAAGATTTGAACTTGCGACCTCTCGCACCCCAAGCGAACGCGCTACCAGACTGCGCTACGTCCCGAAAAACCGAATTTTTAGAGTATTCTTGCGTCGTAGGAAAGTCAAACTGGACTATTGCGAAGCCTTGGGCTTTAACATCTCACGCAGCTCAAGAAGATGGGTTGCAAGTGTTTTTATTGCGTCTCGCTGGTCGCCGGTAAATTCTTGTGAAACAGACGCAGCGTAATTTGTTTCTGCCGATCTCACAGGAATGTCGGTATGTAGATCAAATAAACCAGGAGCCTCAATGTTACCCGAATTTACCGGAGTCGGTTCGGCCAACTTTTCTATTTTGGGCTTATTGCCCTCGCGAGCCTCAGACTGTAGCTTTTTACGGGCACCTGCAATTGTAAACATCTCGTTATACAAGAGCCGCTTTACACGCAAAGCGATCTCGACATCACGTCGGCGATAGCTACGCTGGCCGGATTTATTCTTTTGCGGGGAGAGCATCGGAAACTCCGTTTCCCAATATCTCAGCACATGAGCCTGCA
>JAYVOS010000470.1:0-11868 GCA_043757775.1 Chloracidobacterium sp.
CTGCTTTAACCTAAAATCCGGCGACACAGCAACAGGATGTCCGACGATCGACAGCATCGGAAGATCTGAGATCGAATCGGAATATGCGTAACTATCTGATAAATTAATATTTTCTCGCTCGGCATATTCCCGGATCCATTGGGCCTTTGTCGCGGATGCCATCACGGGCGGCAGGACGCGGCCGGTGGCGTAGCCGTTTACAAATTCTAGGCGATTGGCGACATAGTCATCAATCCCGAGATAGTCCATCAGCTTTGCAATGGTGAAATCGAGTGCTCCGGTCAGGACGATCTGCCGTTGGCCAAGCTTTTTGCCGGATTTGATAAGGTCAAAGGTTCCGGGAAAGATCGCCGGTTTCAACACTTGCTCGAAAAGCTCATCGGAAAAATACCTCAATCGATCCTGCGAAAATCCCGCGTAGCTTTTGAAAAAAACCTCATTAAAGACGTTTCGCGAATATAGATCAGTGATGCCGAAAAAGGGCAGCTTTGCGAGTGTCCCGACGCTTTTCTTGGCTGTCTGCCACAGTCCCTGCTGACGTTTCGCATAGAAAGCGAGCGTGTGCACGAGGTTCGTGCTGACGAGCGTTCCCTCAAGGTCGTAAAATACTGCAGGTATCGCGTTTTTGTTCATGTCTGCGAGTGTGATATGTTACTTACGTTAATTTAAGCCAAATACTATCACGAAAATGCGATTTTTGATAGCGTTCGGCAGGCAATTATACAATTTAATTTCCAATTGTAATTACTTTGTAGATACTTTTTCAGACCAATATGCGGCGAGCTATATTTCCAGGTTCATTTGACCCTCTAACCAACGGACATCTCGACATCATCAAGCGCAGCGGCCCGCTTTTTGACGAGATCATCGTCGCCGTACTCAATAACGCCGACAAACGTCCGATGTTTACCGTCGAAGAACGCTGCTCGATGATCCAAGAGGTTTTACCAAGCGTCGATGCCGGTGGCTGCGAACTCATTGTCGATAGTTTTTCGGGCCTGACCGCTGACTTTGCTAAGAACAGTGGAGCAACGGCGATCGTCCGCGGGATCCGTGCCGTCAGCGATTATGAATACGAGCTTCGCATGGCTCTGATGAACCGCCGCCTTGAGCCAACCATCGAAACCGTATTTCTGATGGCCGGCGAAGAATACTCATATGTATCGTCAACCCTGATGAAACAGGTATTCGAACTAGGTGGTCGCGTCGAGGGCCTTATCCCGGAACTTGTCGAATCACGAATGCGAGAAAAAGTGAGCGATCGTAAGATTTAGCCACAAATGCACGAATAATATCTGCATTTCTTATTTGTGCATTCGTGGCTATTTCTTCTTTTTCGGTCTTGGCGGCTTTGCGTTAGAATTCTCTTTATGACTTTCCCCGTATCTGAAAATGTGGCCGCGATGAAAGGGTCTTCGACGCTGATCGCCGCCCAGATGGCGAATGAAATGCGTGCTCAGGACATCGATGTGATCGATCTGTCAGTGGGCGAGCCGGATTTTGACACGCCGGAGTTTATCAAGCAATACGCATGGCAAGGGCTCGAAAAAGGGCTGACAAAATATACGGCAACTGCCGGAACTGCTGATTTTCGCTCCGCGATAGTCGAATTTTACGCACAGCGTTTCGGCTCCGATATCAGTGTCAACGAGGTCGCCGCTGCGTGCGGAGGCAAGCAGGCATTATTTAACGCAGCCTGCACAATACTAAATCCGGGCGATGACGTGTTGATACCGAAACCGTATTGGGTCACGTTTCCTGAAATTGTCACATTTGCACGTGCAAACAGTGTCTTTATCGAAACCGAAGCGACTGATTTTATTTTGACTGCCGATCAGGTCGCAGCAGCGATCACGCCAAAGACAAAACTTATAATCATCAACAGCCCAAGCAATCCGTCGGGCCGCGTCATTCCGCCCGATGAGATGCTTAGGATCGTCGAGGTCTGTGCGGCACGCGGCGTTTATGTAATGACGGACGAATGCTACCTATTTTTTGCCTATCCGCCTGCCGCTCCCTTTTCGCTGGCCTCGCTACCGCCAGAGTTACGCGAATATGTCTGCGTCGCGGGGAGCTTTTCAAAAACATATGCGATGACCGGATGGCGGATCGGCTACACGATCGCAAATGTCGAATGGACCAAAGCGATGATCAAGCTGCAAAGCCATTCGGCAACCCACCCGACTTCGTTTGTCCAATACGCCTGTGCCAGAGCCCTGCGTAATACCGACGAGACGGTCGCCGCCGTCAACACGATGACCGGCGAATACGAACGCCGCCGCGACTGGCTCATCCCGGCGCTCAACGAGGTCAACGGATTCAAATGTCCGATGCCCGAAGGCGCGTTTTATGCGTTTGTCGATGTTCGCGGGTTATTAGGGAGTAAATATTCTAGTTCGTCCGATGTTGCCGCTACGCTATTGAAAGAGGCGCACATCGTCGTCACCGATGGCGAAGGCTTTGGAGCCGAAGGCTTCCTGCGTATCTCTTACGCGACCTCAATGGAAAATCTTGAGCGGGCGGTAACTGCGATGAAAGCCATATTCGGTGTCACCGCAAAGAGTGCGAACTAGGTTACGTACCGCTAGTTTTGACTTTTTACTTTTGCCTTATTCCCCGCCCGTCATCATCAGTCCGATGTCTTCGGTCGATGTGGTTTTAGGGTCGACCTCGCCGACGATCTTGCCTTCTTTGATAACCAACAGGCGATCTGCTAGCGCCGTAACCTCTTCTAATTCCGCAGATACGAGCAGCACAGCGGATCCTGCGTCACGCAGGCCGATGAGCTTGCGGTGGATGAATTCGATCGCACCTATATCAACGCCTCTGGTTGGCTGAGACACGAGCAACAGCTTGGGCTTGAGGTCAAATTCGCGACCGATGATGAGCTTTTGTTGATTACCGCCGGAAAGCGACTTAGCCGGCAGCGTGGGGTTTGGCGGACGCACATCAAAATTTTTGATGATCTCGGTCACACGTTTATTAATGACTGCATTGTTCATAAATCCTGCGGTTTCGACTGGCGGACGGTAATGCACGCCGAGGATCGAATTTTCTGCAAGGCTCGATTGCATCAGCAGACCGCGCTTATGACGATCCTCAGGAATGTGAGCCACTCCCATTTCTTTGATTTCACGCGAATCTAACCCATCATTTTCACTTCTAGATGGGTTACGAAATTCATTAACCGCTTTGAGTGTTAAAACGATAATCGGAATTTGAAACGCAAGCTGTAAACAAAACAAGGCGATCGAAGCAAAGTTCCAAGCTCCCCCAGCAAATATCGTGTATAGGCCCGAAACTATCGACAGAGAGCATAAAGCAATCAGAACATAGCACGCAATTACATAGCGGCGCTTTATTACTTGAGTTAAAAACCCATAAAACACAGACCTCAGGAGTAGAGAGATGATCGGGACGGCTATCATTTTTGAACTGAGTGCTGCGGCTACATCGATGATCGCAAACACTATTAACATCCAGATCACTAAGCTTCTCAGAGTAGGTGCGGTAAAATCGCGTACTGACACAAAAGCCTTTCCTGCAAAATCAGCGGATCCGGCATTAGGTTCGGCAAGACCCGACAAGGCCTCGATTAACTCGGTCTGACCGTTACCCTCGATACCGGCGATGCCGACGATCTCACCCGCACGAACCGTGAATGAGACATGGTTTACTGCGGATCCGTTCCGGCCGTTGACGGACAAGTTCTTGACATCAAGAACTATTTCGCTTGGCTCAGCGTCGGTCTTATCAACACGCAGCAGCACATCACGGCCGACAATCATTCTTGCCAGATCTTTCGCACTGGTTTCCGACGTCTTAACATTACCGACGGACTTGCCGTCACGCATTACGGTCACCTCGTCTGAGATGGCGAGCACCTCTTCGAGTTTGTGAGTGATGATGATAACGGTCTTGCCCTGCTCTTTCATCCGGCGAAGTATAGAGAAAAATTCCTGTACCTCTTGCGGCGAAAGCACGGCGGTAGGTTCGTCAAGAATGAGAATTTCGGCGTTGCGATACAAGGCTTTGAGTAGTTCGACGCGCTGCTGCTGACCGACTGACATATTCTCGATCAGTTCGTCCGGTTTAACACCTAGCCTGAGTTCGTTAGATAACGCCAGCAGATCGCGATTTGCTTTATCAATATCCAGATTGGCCGCCGTGCCGGTTTCAGCACCGAGCACAATATTCTCCGCCGCCGTCATCGTATCGACCAGCATAAAATGCTGATGCACCATGCCAATGCCTAGAGCTATCGCATCGTGCGGATTTTTGATCGACACGACATTGCCGTCGACAAGTATCTCGCCGCTGTCAGCATTATAAAAGCCATAAGCGATCCGCATGATAGTTGATTTCCCGGCCCCATTCTCCCCGACAATAGCGTGAATAGTCCCCTTTTCAACCTTGATCGAAACGTCATTATTCGCCGTAACGTTTCCGAATGTTTTTGTGATGTTTTTTAGTTCAAGCATTTTTTATTTCGAAGCCATCGCGTCCGTAACCTTGATCTTGCCGTTGACGATATCTTTCTTTGCCTGTTCGACTTTTAGAATAACGTCGTCGGGGATGATGCCTTTGTTATTGTCGTCCATCGCGTAGGCGACGCCGTCTTTGTCGAGGCCAAAGACGTGAAAACCGCCTGCAAAATTACCGCCTAGCACCTCTTTTACAACGTCGTAAACTGCATTATCGACACGCTTTACCATCGAGGTAAGTACAAAGCCGGGCTTGACGCCGTTTTGATTTGAGTCAACCCCGATGACAAATTTGTTTGCCTGTCCATTGGCGTCTTTGCCATACTGCTCAACTGCGTCAAAGGCTCCGAGGCCTGAGTTCCCTGCCGCCGTAAATATTACATCGGCTCCTTTTTCGATCTGTGCCAGCGACAGTTCTTTGCCCTTGCCGGGATTGTTCCAGGCACCGTCGCTCACGCCAACGTAGTTGTCGATGATCTTGACGTTCGGATTGACAGACTTCGCACCTTCAGCGTAGCCAGTCTCAAATTTGTGAATTAGCGGAATGTCCATGCCGCCCAAGAAACCAAGCACCCCTGTTTTCGATTTCGAAGCGGCGATCATGCCGACGAGGTATGAGCCTTCGTGTTCGCGAAAAATCAATGACGCGACATTTTTCTTTGGCGTTTTACCGTCGTCTTCAAATATTACGCCGTCAACTATGGCAAATTTCGTATTCGGATAGTCTGTCGCTACTTTTTGCATGATCGGCCCCTGGGCAAAACCGACGCCGAAAATAAGATCAAATTTCTTTTCGGCAAAGGCACGCATCGCAGGTTCGATAGATGTCGGGTTACCCGGTTCGACATCGTAGAGACAGATGTCGAGGTCGTTTTGAGCACGCTTGACGCCTTCCCACGCTGCTGCGTTGAACGAGCGATCGTTCTTACCGCCGATGTCAAAAACGATTCCGACCTTGATCTTACAGCCCTCACGCCGGGCCTCGGCACGTTTTGCACACGACGTTAGCAGACACGCTGCCGCAACAATAAAAAGACCCGTCAAAATTGCTCTAAGTTTCATAACCGTTTAGACCGTCGCCCTTATCAAATTGGTTGTCTTGGGGATTTCCTTGCTTATTTTATATGCATTTCGCAGTTTTTCGCTAATGGAATCAGCCTGCTTTTCGCGTCGGCAGTAAATAATACCGAGCGGCTCGCCTTTGCGCACCTTGTCACCTATCTTTTTAATACACGCAAGCCCGACCGCGTGATCGACTCCGTCTTCAGCCTTTATGCGTCCACCGCCGATATCGCAAACCGCTCGGCCCACTGCAAATGTATCTACCTCAATCACATAACCGCTCGCCTCAGCAATAAACTCGACCTCGCGTAAGCCTTTTGTAAACAATACTTCGGGCTTGTCACAAACCTTTGGATCACCGCCTTGCAGCTCAATATTTTGTCTAAATCTTTCAAGTGCCTCGCCCGACCTCAGAACATTTTCAATTCTCAACTTTCCACTTTCAACTGTTTTTTCGATCTTGCATTGGACGAGCATATTTGCCGTTAGCTCCAACGAAAGTTCGAGCGTCGGCATCATTGCTGCATCGGCCTCGCTGCGAAGTATCTTCAAACATTCATAAACCTCGTGAGCATTGCCGACATATTTCCCGAGCGGTTGGCTCATATCGGTTATCAACGCCTGCGTATTTACCTTAAACGCCCTGCCGGTCGCACATAATTCCTCGGCGAGCTTTTTCGATTCGCTAAATTTTTGGATGAACGCACCCGAACCAGTCTTAACATCAAGCACAAGAGCATCGAGCCCCTCGGCGAGTTTTTTCGACATTATCGACGCTACGATCAGCGGGATATACGGTACGGTCGCCGTCGCATCTCGCAGAGCGTAGATCTTTTTGTCCGCCGGAGCGACCTGTTTTGTCTGTCCGATCAGCCCAAATCCGCAGGCTTTCATCACCGTCTTAAGTTTTGCAAACGAAAGGTTTACGTTGTAACCGGGGATAGATTCGAGCTTATCAAGCGTCCCGCCCGTGTGCCCAAGCCCACGTCCGGAGACCATCGGAACCGCGATGCCGCAAGCTGCCGCAAGTGGTGCGATTATTAGCGAAGTTTTGTCGCCCACGCCGCCGGTCGAGTGTTTGTCGGCTTTCGGGGCATCGATGTCGGAAAAATCCATTATCCTGCCCGAGTGGAGCATCGCACTCGTGATCGCGTTTTGCTCGCGGCGATTCATCCCATTTACAAACATTGCCATGAGGAGCGCGGTGATCTGGTAATCCGCCCAACCGCCGTCGCAGACGCCGTCAATAAAGATGCCGATCTCGGCATCAGACAAGACCTTGCCATCACGTTTTTTTGCAATTATTTCTTGTGGACGCATAATTTATCCAAGTTTCGCACAAATACTAAGGGTTTTAATAGAAGATAAGAGTCGAAACCACAGATAAACACAAATGCACGCAGATTACCATTTAAATATATCTGTGTTTATCTGTATTCATCTGTGGTTTCAATTCTTGGTAAGCAGCACAATGACCTCGGCACGGATGGCACGTTGTTCGCCGACCGCATCAACCTTTTCTCCGGTCTTTGCTTTGACGCTGACTTGATCGATGCCTATATCCAAAACGGTAGCGATATTGTGACGCATTTGTTCGATGTGTGGGCAAAGTTTTGGCAGTTCGAGATCTATGACCGAATCGAGATTGGCGACGGCATAGCCGCGTTGTTTTAACAGTCCGTGAGCATAGAGCAAAAATTCCGAGCTTTCGGCGTTACGCCAGCGCTCTTCGTCGTTTGGAAAATGCGTACCGATATCGCCGAGAGCCAACGCCCCCAACAAAGCATCCGTCGCTGCGTGCATCAGCACATCCGCATCCGAATGTCCTTCAGCACCAAGTTCAGACGTTATTACTACGCCGCCTATTACCAGTGGTCTGCCCACAACGAGGCGGTGAATATCTGTGCCAAAACCAATTCTATGCATCGTTTTTCAAAAACATCTCAGCGAGCGTTAGATCTTCGGGTCGCGTGATCTTGATATTACGCGAGCTGCCCTCGACAGCAGCGATCTTAATACCGAGTCTTTCAACCAGATAACATTCGTCGGTAATGTTTTCGTTGAGATCCGCGTTTTCAAATGCTTTACTGAGAATATCGTATCTGAAAGCCTGAGGCGTCAACGCCCTGCGAAGTTTTCTGCGGTCGATAGTACCAATGATAGCGTCGCCGTCGATCTCTTTGATCGTGTCGGTCAATTCGCCGACGAGACAAGCGGCTCCTGTTTCGACCGCTTTTTCTATAGTACGAGTGATCTCATCAACCGTTACAAGCGGTCTTGCCCCGTCATGAACAGCGACTATATTTGAGGTGGACGCGTCGATCTTAGCCAGGCCGTTTCTTACTGATTCGGCTCGCGTCTTGCCGCCGGTGGCGACCGCTCGCAGTTTTTTGATGACATGGTGTCCATCGAGTTTGGCAAACTCGCCGCAGCCATCTACAGACAAAACCAGCACGATCTCATCCACCGCCGGACAAGCCTCAAATTTTTCTAAAGTGTGTATGATTAACGGTTTGCCGAGTATGCCGGTAAATTGTTTTGGTTGCCTCGCCGCAAATCTCGATCCGGTTCCTGCGGCAACAATGATGGCAATATTCATTTGTTTAGAGTGCAAACTTTAGTTTGTTTTTGCACGCCCGGAAACAAGCTAAAGCTTGCACTCTGAACTTAATCGAGTTCTTCGATGATCGTCGTCTGGCGCAGCTCACGTGTCGCTTTGCGAAACCCAAGCGATCGCGAATCGTGTATTTCAAACGAAGACTCGGTCGTCGTCTGCGTCGTCGGAGCAACCTGTGCAGTTTGCGGCGGAGCCGATTCGCGCTCGTCCCACAGACGGCCAAATATCATCTTACCAGCGGTAGTTTGCAGCACACTCGTCACTGCGATGTCGGCAGTTTTGCCGATCAGCTTGCGTGCATTATCGACCACGACCATCGTGCCGTCATCGAGATAGGCGACGCCCTGCGTGTATTCCTTGCCTTCTTTGAGGATAAAGACACGCATCGCTTCGCCGGGCAGAACGACGGGTTTCAGGGCATTTGCAAGCTCATTAATGTTGAGCACCTCGACGCCGCGAAGCTGTGAGACCTTGTTCAGATTAAAATCGTTTGTGACGATAACAGCATCAAGCTGGCTGCCGAGCTCGATCAGTTTTAGATCGACCTCTTTGATCGCCGGAAAATCGGTCTCGACGATCTGGACATCGAGCTTGCTATTATTGCGAAGTCGCTGGAGCATATCGAGCCCGCGTCGGCCACGTTGACGTTTCGACGAATCGGCTGAGTCCGCGACCTGCTGTAATTCTGCTAGGATAAAGTGCGGTATGATGAGCGTGCCGCCTAAGAATCCTGTCTCGGCTACGTCCGCGATGCGTCCATCGATGATGACGGATGTGTCGAGAATTTTGTAATCGTTTTTGACGTGTTTGTCGCTAAAGATGCCGCCGAGAGCAGACAGATCAAGATAATCGCACTTTGCCGCACCGACCATCAGGCCAACGTAGCCCATAAAAAAGGCGAGCGAGATGGTCAAAAATGTCTGCATTTCAGCCGAAACTGCTGCTTCTTTTTGGATAGAGATCAAAACACCGATGAGAAAAGCACCCGAGATACCGAGTATCGAGCCGACCGCCGCCCCGATCAAGGTCTTTAACGATGCCCGGCGGACACGCATTTCAAAGCCGATGACAATGATGCTGACTAAAGCCCCGAGTCCTGCCGATAAGATACGGCGCGTCTGTTCGTCGCCGAAATTACCGAGCCCGAACCGCTGCGTGCGCTCAAACGGATTGAGCAGGTAGCCCAATAAAATGAGCAATCCCACAAACGCGATCCGCAGTATCAGTATGTCCAACTTCATCGTTTGAAATTTTACCACGAAAGTCGATTGTGCGTTAAAAGCCTAAACGCCTTTCATCAGTTTTCTTTACACACCTATCAAACGTCGATTCGGCTGTGTTTTTCAGACAATTGAATGCTGAATTTTCGCTCTGGCAAACAACTGTTGTATTCTTGTATTTCAATGGCAAAACAACCTGCAACGATCTACGTCTGCCAAAATTGCGGCGGCCAGTCGCGCAAATGGCTTGGCCAATGCCCCGACTGTAATGAGTGGAACACGCTGGTCGAGGAGCGTTTTCGCCCGACACCCGCGGCTGGCTCGGTCGTTAGTTTCAGATCGGGCCTGTCCACAGCGTCGCCGATAGCTTACGATTCGATCGAAGCTCAGGATGACGACCGTACTTCGTCCGGCATTGATGAACTTGATCGAGTACTCGGCGGAGGCATTGTCGCAGGTTCCTTAGTGTTGATCGGAGGTGCTCCCGGAATCGGGAAATCGACTATTGTCATTCAGATGGCCGATAAACTTGGGCGAAACGGGGCAAAAGTTCTTTACATCTCGGGGGAAGAGTCTGAACGCCAAATCAAAATGCGTGGCGAACGCCTCTGTATCGCTGCCGAAAATCTCTTTTTATTGCCGGAAACAAATCTGCAAGCGATACTCGCCGACACTGACAAGCTGCGGCCTGATTTCGTCATTGTCGATTCGATCCAGACGGTTTTCAGCGACAAGATCGAATCCGCTCCGGGCAGCGTCTCGCAAGTGCGCGAGGTCGCGTCGCAATTTATGATGTTTGCCAAACAGACCGCGACGCCCGTTTTTCTTACCGGACACGTTACTAAAGAAGGCTCGATCGCAGGCCCGAAAACTCTCGAACACATCGTCGATACTGTCCTCTATTTCGAAGGCGACCGTCATCACAATCATCGAATTATCCGAGCGACAAAAAATCGTTTCGGAGCGGCAAACGAGATCGGTGTTTTCGAAATGACAAACGCGGGGCTAATCGCCGTCGGCAATCCGTCGGAGTTGTTTCTACAGGAACGTCCTGAAAATGCGACCGGCTCGGTTGTTACAGTTTGCATGGAAGGCACACGCCCGATGCTAGTCGAAGTGCAGGCATTAGTAAGCGGAACGAAGTTTGGCACAGGGCGGAGAATGACGCAGGGGTTTGATCAAAATCGGACTTCTCTTTTGATCGCGGTTCTCGAAAAGCAGCTCGGCTTTCAACTAGCGGGCGATGACGTTTTCGTCAACATCGCCGGCGGCATCGAGGTTGACGAACCGGCTGCGGATCTTGGCGTCATCGCGGCGATCGCTTCGAGCTTTCGCAATCTGCAAGTCCCGCCCGAAACCGCTGTCTTCGGCGAAGTCGGCCTAACCGGCGAAGTCCGCGGCGTCCTCCAGGCTGGGGCTCGAGCCCGCGAAGCTCAAACCCTCGGTTTTAAGAAGTTAATTTTGCCGGAGTCGAATAAGAAAGGATTGGAGAAGTTGTTGGGAATTCGCGTCGTAGGAGTTAAAAATCTCGAACAGGCGATGGAAGAGCTGTTTTGAACAAAATTCTTTGTAACCTGAATGTTTTGAATTATACTTGTGCATAATGTGGATATTTGAATGGGATGAGCGGAAAGAAAAATCAAACCGCAGAAATCACGGCGTCGGTTTTAAAGAGGCCGAAAGCGTCTTTTACGACCCACATTCAATCACTGTTAATGACCCCGATTCATTCGCTCAACGAGTTGCGATTTATTGATGTTGGAACCTCGGACAAAATTCGATTGCTAATTGTGGTCTATACGGAAAGAGGCAAACGGATTCGAATAATAAGCGCCCGGAAAGCTACTGCAACGGAACGCAGGAAATATGAAACAGAAAATGGTTAAGAAAAAAGACGAAATGCGGGCGGAGTATGACTTTAGCGGCGGAGTTCGCGGCAAGCACCACAAAAAAATGGGAAACGGTCACCAAACGGTCGTTACTAAAGCAGACGGGTCGTCCGTTGTAACAGAAACAAAACTGATCGCGCTATCTCCGGATTTGCAAACATACTTTCCAGATTCTAAATCTGTCGAACGCGCCCTTCGCGGCCTCGTCGCCCTTTTGCCGGAAAGACGCTGAGATGATAATCCGCCCTCGAACCCCGCGCCCGCGTCGCCCAAACGCTCGGCAACAGGTCGTTTTCTGTGCCGAATTGATAGGCCGCGATCAGTTCTTCGATCTCTTTAATTTCTTTTGTCTTTAGATGCAGCTTAAACTCGGCTGCTGTGTTCTCTGTGTTTAAAAAGCCGCTAAACACAAAGATCACAGAGGCGAAGACACAAAGTTCGCAAAGTTAAGACAAGCATTCATTTTCAAACTGACCCACTGCCGTACAAATGATCCGTTAGGAAGGACCCGAGTCCCAATGTCAAAACCGCATCCGTAAGCGGGCGGATCGCACATTACCATCATTAACTATTCCCAACCCAAACGCCGCCCTAGA